>JAIVWD010000225.1:0-5993 GCA_049190315.1 Deltaproteobacteria bacterium
ATATTTTACCGGCAATTGTTTCGACAGATACAATATCAGACATAACAAATCCTTTTTATCACAATTTTAACTCTTTGAGAGCACATTACCTGTTGGGGGACAACTATGGGACATGAGGGGTTGGGGTACATTTTATGAGTTCTGTTGTTTTTTATTCTTGCTCTAAAACCTTGAGGAATGCCTCTACGATACGGGAGTTGAATTGAATCCCGGAATTTTTTTTCAGCTCTTCTATTGCCTCTTCTTTGCTTAGAGATAGCCTATAAGCTCTTGTGGAGGTCATCGCATCATAAGTATCGGCAACAGAAACAATCTGAGAAGAAATAGTAATATCATCGCCTTTTATCCCATCAGGATAGCCTTTACCATCGTAACGTTCATGATGGCCCCTTACTATAGCCAGCATTTCCTTATTAAATACAACGGGTCTTAATATCTTTTCACCTATATCCGAATGCTCTTGGATTATTTTCCACTCTTCTTCAGTAAGTTTTTCTTTTTTATTTAATATACTTTCTTGTATTCCCAATTTTCCTATATCATGAACCTGTGCTATCTTTCTTAATGATTCTACCTCTTTTTGAGGAAAATTCATTTTCAAGGCAATTTTTTCTGTATATTTAGCAACTCTATCAGAATGTCCTCGGGTATAAGCATCTTTTGCTTCAAGGAGCCGGACTAATGATTCCATTGCCCGATAAAAATAATCATGCAGCTTCTTTCGTGATTCAGAAAGGCTGCCCGCCATTTCATTGAAAGCATTGGCCAACTCGCTTATCTCATTGCGCCCTTTGACCTCTACTTGATACTGCAAGTCTCCTTTGGCGATTCGACGGGTTCCTTCTGCTAATTTTCGAATGGGATCGGCAATTCTATTTGAAACCAACATTCCCAAACTTAAAGAAAATATAATTCCTAAAACTAATACAAAAACCGCCCGCTTATGAACCTCTCGTTGTGTTAAATAAACATCATCAGCCGTAACGTCTACACCTAACATCGCAACGGCTTTACCTTTCTTATCGCGAATTGGAGCATAACCGGATAAAGTAACCCCCCATTCATCAACCTCCAGTTTCTTGTCCGCAGAAGGATTATCAAACCCTTTGAGCATCTCGGGAAAACGAGCAACATTATATTTATCCCCCGGATAAGATGCATCTTCTTCATCAAGAGGCGTGGGGTCAACAATAAACTGCCAAATGCCTTTTTCTTCTGTTTTTGTCATAGTATATATATATTTAATAGGCAGGTTTATTTCTTTTATTTTTTGTAATTTTTGGGCAATATTTTTGTATTGAGGGGTATTTGCTCCTTCCGGGTTTAAGGGAACCTTCATAAGTGTATCTGCATCAATCGTTAAGGCTGCTGTTTGGGCAATTATTATTAATTGATTTCTAACTGCATCAAACTGTGAATCAAGAGCAAACTTATAAATTAAGAAGTTATTCATTATTCCAACAAAGAGCATTGATAAAACCAAAACCAACATAACTTTTGCCCGAAAACTTCTAAATGATAAAAGGCTTAACTTCTTCATCTCTCCCCCTGGTATAATCATCCGGTATAAGCTGGATTATGCCTGACTACAGTGGTTATTAATAGATTATGAAGTTTCTCTGGTTCATGCATCAAAGGTCATATCAAGGCCTTCATATAAACTTTTCATCTGATTATTTTATCTTCGAAAAACCCTGTCAAGTTCCTCAATGGTTATTGATTCTATTTTAACCGGTTCTTTAAGAAAAGAACCATGAGGTATAAATTTACTCATCATCCCCACAAAATGATTGTAATCAACATATTCCTCTTTATTGTATTCATTTATTTTTTTTAATTTTCCGTTTTTAGAAAGATTGAATAATACATACTTGTTATCTTCTTCAACGATTCCAGTATAACCATTGCTATATGATTTGATGCTTATAATTTTCATTATGTTACGAGTTTGGTTGGCCCTGCCTTTTCGAGGCAACTGCAAAAGAAGAAAGAAATATTAAAGTCGTTATGGTGAGATTGGTTATTCAAATATAATCTTTTACCTCAAATTCTAATGCTTTTAGAGTAAGGATTACATCAATGAGAAGAAAAACAGCGGATAGAATAATACCCATAATGCTAAAAAGAAAAAACAGTATCCCCAGGAATTTCAAATTCACATGAAATAAATTCATCAATAGCAGGACCGGGATAATCAAACTGCTGGAAAGAATGCTGAAGGAAATTGATATGATAGAATTCCTGAGAATTTTGCTTCGTTTAAACAGGATTTTCAGCTCTAAGCGCTTTTTGTCCTTATCGACGACCTGTCCATTTTTCAATTCGTTTACAATCATTCTTGACTTATCAATGGTTCTGGCAAGACGATTGTTGAGGGAAAGGAGAATCAAGCCAACACCCGAAATCAGTACAATCGGTGAGATACATGATTGAAGGAATTTTATGAGAGATTCAGTCGCTTCCATTTGAATAACCGAGGCTCAATACGTTTACGTTAATGAAATCCCATAGTCCTACACTAAACTGATCGCTAATTTCGACCTGAGGGCTCGGTCAAAAATGACATAACATATTAAAATATTTGACCCATTAGAGATTATATATTACACTATTTTACAAGTACAAGTATTTTTAGACCCTAATTGAGCGTAAACAGAATGAAAAATTTCCTTAAACGATTTTTGAAAATGGCGATAACCATTGCCGTCTTTCATTTTCTTCTCTCAAGCATTCTAACCCCGTTTTGCATCTCAACTCGATTAGCGGGCACTCAATCGCCGCTTTTCTCGGAATTTCATGTGATTAATCATCTTGCTTACCTGCTTATGGGCGTTATCTCATTTCCATTGGGTATTCTGGCCAAGGTGGCGCCAACGCCTTACTCCTTTCTCACATTGCCCGCCAAAGGTATTCCAATTTGGGTTCAAGTTGAACTTCTGTTGTTACTGAACAGTCTGCTCGCATCATCAATTTTCTCGGCTTGCTTTGTTTCCGTATCAACTTTCATGAAACTAATCAAAAATCCACAAACAACGGAAAAAGAGCATTCGGATTCAACCGACTCGGGGAATGATACGGAGCACAAATAACCCCGAAGACAATCCATGCGGTTTTTGGTTTGATATTACCGGATAGCGCTGGGTATTTATTTCTTCTTTTCTCTTTTCAATTTTCGTTTTTCCTTTGGATTAAGCACGGCCTTTTTCTGTTGTTCCCTTTTGCCTTTATCTTTTTTTCCCTTATCACCCATATCTGTTCCTCCTTGTTTGAAAATGATTTGCGCCGAACCGTGGCGCCGTTTTCTGACCTCATCGCTCTCTAACCTAACCGTGAACCGACAACTGTAAACGGTTACTCTTACACTTATCTTACTGATCAGATCCTTGTTTTTCTAAGATGAACAAGCCAACCAGAACATGGTTCCTGAATCGCCCCTGTTTATCTTTGGTGATATGCTTAATCTGTGTTTTCAGGCATTCTGTCCGGCGTGATGAATCAGTAGGATAGTACTTCACATTCAATATGTTACTGACCTTCAGATGTTTCAGCAGATCAGAATCCTTTTTGACCACGATACACATGCCCCTCGACGATAAATTCCATATTCTGAATCGATATATTAAGCCGGGATCATGGATTGAAAGTTCCACGCTATCATGCTGATCTGCTTCAATTCTGGGCTCATATCTCTTTTCGCTACCGTCGGATTTCATAACAATCCTCCTTGTTTTGATTCTTGCTCGTCCCTTATATTCCCCAAAAAATAATTCACCAAGATTTGACACCCTTTCCCCCGGCTTTGCCCAGTCCCTCAAAAGCGGCTTGTTAGGCAATATTGTCTTTACTTTTAAGCTGTTGCCGCAAGTGGCTGCGCTTTCTGGTCAATAACCATAATCAAATCTTGAACAGCACTCACTTCATTTTCTTCGAAATAGGCTTCGCCACATTGACTACAAATCCAAGCAGGAACATTATCCAATGTTAAATGGCAGTTTTTACGATCAATATGTAATGGAGCTGTTCCTTTTTTCATATTTCCCTGGCAATGGATGCATTTCATGTTTTTTTCCTTTTCTTATAATTTTCCCATTCTTCCATGCTCGGAATATACGCTGTAATTATTGCTAAATAATCCCCTTTGGGTGCGCAAATAACATGAAGCGGACGATCTCCAATATTTTTATCTCTTTAAGAAAATTATTCATTTAAAAAACTCAAATCATACGACCCTGCCCATCCATCTGAAACGTCTTGGGGTACAACCTATTTGTTCCAATCAACTTCTCTTGGCTCAGTGAGAAGCCTGATGCCGGATAAAATTTGGGAAATACGATCTATAGACAACGTTCCGATTTTCTCGGACAAATCGCTTTTGTTCACAGTAAAGATCTGAGAAATATTCACAACACTTTTTTTAGGTAAGTTGGCCTCACCTTTGCTCAATGTCACATTACCGGGTGCGTTAGATCTCTTAAGATTTGATGTTAACGTGCAGACTACAACAGTATTGATACGGCTTCGATTGAAAAGATTGTTTTGAATAACAACATGGGGATGACGATAACCAGGTTCAGACCCTGATGGTTCCATGAATTCTATCCAAAATATATCGCCTTGGTTGATTACCATTGCTCTTTCACCATTTTGTAATGACGCGGGCGCATCTTGGACACTATTGGTTCGGATTCAGGTAGATCATCGTAGGCCTCATTAAGTGATTGAAGAAGCTTAATATTTTTATGACGCTGTATGAATTCTTGAGCGGCCAATGCGAATAGACGACTTCTTGAAATATTTAAATCTTTTGCGAGAACATTCATTTGTTCAAAAATTGGTTTTTCAATTGATATAGCTGTCTTAATATTCGCCATACTATTACACCTCCATTGTAATGCCGATAGTATAACTAATAGTATTACCTATGTCAATATTTTGTCAATTTTTAGCACCCAATGATGAAGCTCACCGGCATCAGGGTCAAACGTAGACCCCATTCCCAGGGTCCATATTCCCCAACAAATAATTCACAATTCAAGATTTGACACCATTTCCTACCCCAATCTCTTGCGCATCAAGGTTTGCGAAAAGTCTCGACATATCCATTGGTATGCCTATGCTTTTCGCAAACCTTGCTGCATCAATATCTTGGCACATTTCTTCGCAAAAAATAGCTCAACTAAGGTTTAAGGTAGTTTTTTAAATCTCTATAATAATTTTCATGTGGGCCAATCATTATTAATTCAAGATCAGCTCCGACAAAGCGATAGGAAAGTAAATATTGAGTGTTTTTAATTTTGAATTTATGAACGTATACTCCACGAAGGTCGCCTTTTTTTTCCGCTCCAACAGATGGATTTTCGGCAATTTTTAGAATCTGTTTGTCTAGTGCCTTTTTTTCTTGTTTGCCGAATTTTTTAACTTTTCGTTCAAATGATCTGGACTGAAGAATTTTCATTGGCGATTATCCAAATTTGTACTCTGATGATTCACCTTGGTCCAGCTCTGCAAGACCGATAAGGATATCTTTAATCAGACTATAGGTTAAATCAGTATTTTCTTCAGCGCATTTTCCAATTCGTGCCCAATGTTCAATCTGGCCCGTTAACGACCGACTATCGATTTTACTAAATATCTTTGCGTCCCGAACCAAATCGTCTGTAATTCTTACTGCGGTTGGCATTACAGTTACCTCCTATATTATTATTCCAGATAACGATATTACAAAAAATAGCAAATTGCAACATATAATTGCATGGCGCAATACGGCTTTTTCTGTTTGAAGGCGAACAATAAATTCAGGGGCGGGCAGGGTGAGAAGATCTTTGCAGAAGCTACGTTAACACAAAACTATGCAAAAACCTCGGCGGCATTACCCTGACCGTCCAACTGAAATGACTGGTTCGCATCCTCTTTATTCATATTCCAGTGGTAGATCTACAAGATCTAATTTTTCTTTGCAATTCTGTCCACCACCTGGCGGACATCAGCCAGAC
>JAIVWD010000226.1:0-5990 GCA_049190315.1 Deltaproteobacteria bacterium
ACTCGATCTGCACTAATCTTTTGCGCATCAAGGACTTGCGAAAAGTCTCGACATATCCATTGGTATGCCTGCGCTTTTCGCAAACCTTGCTGCATCAAAATCTTGGCACATTTCTTCGCAAAAAATCGCTCAACATAGGTTTGAGCTTTTCTTTGCCTGGTACTTTACCAACCGATACCACCTTTCCATTAATTACTAATGCCGGAGTCCCCATTACTCCGTATTTGCCTATCTCCTTGATGTCTCTGACATGCTCCATATCCGCCAGAATGTTCATCTCAGACAAAACTTCAATCAGTATTTTATCCAGCATGTCACACTGAGAGCATCCAGGGCCAAGCACTTTTATCTCAAGCCCTTCTGAAACCTCTTCTTCATAAGGCTCCCCGATATATTTCTTGAATTCCCGCAAAAAAGCATTAGCGTAACTATCCTGAATATTCGAGGGAATATAGTTGCTTCTTGAAAGACGGCTTAAAAGCTCTGTCTGGATTTCAAGGTCTGATTTATGAGCAAGGTCTTCAGCAACTTCTTCAATAACATGTGTCAGCCCAATAATGCCCACTGTATGCTTACCGACCTTTATCTGTCCGACGTCATCCTGCGACATTAAGAATGTCCCCTTATTAACCTGCAATCCAGCCGTAGCACATACCGGCAATTGTGGACAAAACTACAATTATCAAACAAAAAGTAAGAGTTTTCTTCAGTCCCATAACCCCACCAATAACAAGCATATTGGGAAGTGAAAGCGCCGGCCCTGCCAGAAGAAGTGAAAGCGCCGGCCCTTTCCCCATACCAGCGCCAATAAGACCTTGAAGAATGGGGACTTCGGTTAAAGTGGCAAAATACATAAAAGCGCCTGAAACAGAAGCAAACAAATTAGCCCACAAAGAATTTCCTCCTACCAGAGTTTGAATATAATGCTCAGGGATAAGAGCGGAATGTCCCGGCCTGCCCAGCATAAAACCGGCAACAAGAACACCTGCTCCAAGAAGAGGAAAAATCTGTTTCATAAATCCCCAGGTAGATTGCACCCAGTTTATTCTTTCCTCCTTAGTAAACCAGCTTTTTAACATAATAAATAATACTATCAGGAGAAAAGCTGTTATATACCATTTTGCTGCAAAGATAATTTGCCAAAGCCCGGCAGAACCTGGAGCCGGTCTTGCAAAAGCTGCAAAAACAAGGATCATTACCATTGTCAGCATGTAAAAAGCATCCTGTCCCAGGGTGCGTCCTTTATCTTCGTCTTCCGGAACATAGATCTGGCCTGTTTCGCGTGCAGCATCATCTTTTCTGAAGAAAAAAGCCATTAGAAGTCCTGTAATGATGGCAAAAATTATTGCTCCAACAGCACGCGCCAAACCCATCTGCCAACCCAGTATTCTTCCGGTCAAAACAATCGCCAGAACATTTATTGCTGGGCCTGAATATAAAAAAGCGGTGGCAGGACCGATACCGGCGCCTCTTGTATAAATTCCTGCAAAAAGGGGCAAAACAGTACAGGAGCATACAGCAAGAACAGATCCTGATATTGAGGCTACAGAGTAGGAAAGAATTTTTTTTGCTGATGCGCCAAAGTACTTCAGCACCGAGGCCTGGGATACAAAAACAGCAATGGCTCCGGCAATAAAAAAAGCAGGGATAAGACAGGTCAGAACATGCTCTCGGGCATATTCCTGAAGCATCATAAAAGCTTCAAGTCCTGCCTGCCTTATATTTGGATGGCTCCATGGCACATAGTAACATGCAAGAAAAACCAGTATAATAAGCAATAATTTTGTCCGTTCTTTCATAAATATTTTACTCCAAAATATAGCTATATAGGAATATAGGGCATCCTTCATTCACCAGTTTACACTTTTTCGAAAAAGCGTGTATTATCGAATTGAATGCCGATGTCGAAACTGGAAATTTGAAATTAGGTAACGCATCTTTATATTTTTTCCAATTTCCAATTTCCAATTTCTATTTTCAAATTTCACTGCAAAAATACAAGATCAACAAAGTGTAAACTACTTTTGACTTATCGTGAAGGATGCCGAATATAGCTATATTGATGTTAAACATTACAAATCAGATCTCTGCGGATACCAGGTAATCTCTCAATTATTTCCTTAAGTCCGGAATCATCGCCAAGCCAGTGCCTCAGGTTCCCCAGCATACTCGCAGCATAAGGTGAAGCACTACCATCAGCCGGATAATAGTTAACCCACAGGCCTTCTTTCTTTGAAACAACGAGACCGGCATTTTCAAGCACTTTTAAATGTTTTGAAACCGTGGGCTGGGCAACCCCTAAGGCGGTCCGCAATTCACATACGCACATCATCTTATGCTGAAGCAGCTTGACAATTTTTACCCTGTTAATATCAGAAAGGGCTTTCATTACTTTGACGAATTCTTTCATTTTGTTCTCCCCATATATTCCTATTTTGGAATATAGTTCTTTATATATTAATTGTCAAGTAATTAGTGCCTGAACGAATCCTCTTGAATTGCAGCTTTACTCGTTGCACTGTTCATTGGAAAAATTGTGAACTGTGAACCGACAACTGTGAACGGTTACGATAATTCAGTGTAATTCCGTGAAAATCCGTGGTGAACTATTACAAAATTCAGGTTGTAAATTTCTGAGTATATCTAAAAACACCTTGACAACCACCCCAAAAAACAGCTAATTAAGTCGTCAATAAGTTATATTCAAGAAATAAATCAATTATGCTAAAAATAATAAATACTACAAATAATATAGAGGTTAAATGCTGGTGGTGGTGGCTCGAATTTGCGGAGATGTCACCGGGACTCTATTAGCTTAATTATAAGCTTTAATGACCGTGGGCAGACTCCAAAACCCACGGTTTTTTTATTTTCAAAAGGCCGTGGAAAAGTTCACGGCCTTTTTTATTACCCGAGATAAAGGAGCATTTATGCTTATAAAACAATTTCCAGACAAAGATAAATTTATCCAATTGGCAGAGCACAATAACGTAATTCCTGTTTGTGTAGAAATCCTGGCGGATACTGAGACCCCGGTTTCTCTTTTTAAGAAAATTTATAAAAATAAAGGGCCTATATTTCTCTTTGAAAGTGTAGAAGGAGGTGAAAGATGGGGAAGATACAGCTTTCTTGGCTCCTCAACCCGCTTTCATATCAAAGTGTTTAAAAAAGAAGTGGAAATTCAGGGCAACGACACCTTAAATAAGATCCCCCATAATGGAAAACCGCTGGAGATCCTTAGAGATTTTATGAGCAGATACAAACCGGCTGATATTCCTGAACTTCCCAGGTTCTGGGGAGGAATGGTAGGATATTTAACCTATGAAATGGTTTCCTTTTTTGAAAAAATCCCGAATATGTTGCCTGATAATAAGCCTTTTGCTCATTTTATAATACCGGATGAACTCATTATCTTTGACAATATCCACAATACGTTCTTCGGCATAGTCATCGCATTTTTGGATGAAAATCAGGATCCCGAACAAACTTATGATGAGGCTGCAACTCGATTACAGGCCATGCTTGAATCAATGGATAGCAATCCGTTGGAAAAAAATATCCAAAAAAGTCAAGCGGAATACCAGTTGACTGCTCAAATGGAAGAAGATACTTTTCGATCAAACGTAAAAACAGTAAAAAAATATATCCATGAAGGAGAAGTTATTCAAGCTGTAATATCTCAGCCCTTTATCTGCGAAACTCCTCCTGACCTCCTGGAACTGTATCGGGCCCAACGATATATTAATCCTTCTCCCTATATGTTCTTTATGCATCTCGATGATATGGCACTCGTCGGCTCTTCACCGGAAACAATGGTAAGGCTGGAAAACAGAGTCGCCACCCTTCGCCCTATTGCCGGAACACGACCCAGAGGAAAAACCGAGCAGGAAGACAGGGCACTTGCAAATGAGCTTCTTCAAGATGAAAAAGAAAGAGCCGAACACCTTATGCTGGTAGATTTAGGACGCAATGACCTCGGACGGGTTGCAGAAGTTGGTACGGTTCAGGTTACGGATCTTATGATTGTCGAAAGGTATTCTCATGTAATGCACCTTGTATCCAACATATGCTGTGACCTGCGTTCTGATTGTGATGCATGGGATCTTCTATCAGCCTCATTCCCTGCCGGAACCTTATCAGGCGCTCCTAAAGTAAGAGCCATGGAAATCATCGCAGAACTGGAACAGGAACCCAGAGGCCCGTATGGGGGCGCAGTTGGATATATTTCTTTTCACGGCAATATGGATCTGGCCATTACCATAAGAACCGCCAGCATTGAAAACAAACGGCTGACCGTACGAGCAGGCGCAGGAATAGTTGCTGACTCCGATCCTGAACGGGAACGAGTTGAAACCGTCAATAAAGCAATGGCAATACAAAAGGCGCTGCAACTATTACAGAAAAGCATCTCATGATGCTCTATAGTAAACCAATTAAACTTCTATGCAAATCTCATTGTATTAGAAAAATCAGTTCGGCTGATTTGAAATCCGAAAATCGAATATCGAAATACGAAACAAAATCAAATGACAAAAAAACAAAATTCAAAACAATACGATCTTGAAGATCGTACCTTAATGTATGCAAAAAATGTTAGAGCGTTTGTAAAAAAATTACGCGTAACCATTGCAAACATCGAAGATGGGAAACAATTGATCCGTGCATCAGGCTCAGTTGGCGCAAACTATATTGAAGGTAACGAAGCCCTGAGCAAAAAAGACCTTATTATGAGAATCAAAATCTGCCGCAAAGAGGCTAAAGAAAGTCGATATTGGTTAAAGTTAATAGATTTAAATGACGAACAAGAAAAAGATCGGCAATACTTAATAAAAGAGGCTACCGAACTAATGAATATTTTTGGTGCAATATTAAATAAACTTAAATGATTTTGAATTTGTTTCGTATTTCTAATTACTTAGTTTTGGTCATTTTCTGATTTGGTATTCGGATTTGTTTCGAGTTTCGTATTTCGAGCTTCGGATTTTGCCTTAACATGGCTTTCCGTTCAGATATTAATTATACTTTAAATGCCTTTTCAGGACCATTTTAATCGGTTATGGGAGAAACACATATGATCGTAATGATTGACAACTATGATTCATTTACATACAACCTGGTGCAATATATTGAACAGCTTGGCAGTCCGGTCAAAGTATTCCGCAATGATGTGGTTTCTGTTTCCGATCTTATTACCATGAAACCCTCGGGAATTGTTATATCACCAGGCCCAGGCAGGCCTGAAACAGCAGGAATATCGCTTTCAGTTGTTAAGCATTTCTCCGGCCTGGTTCCAATCCTTGGTGTGTGTTTAGGGCATCAGACCATTGCTGTTGCTTTTGGTGGAAAAGTAATTTCAGCCAAACGGTTAATGCATGGAAAAACCTCCATAATAAAGGCTGATGGAAAAACTTTGTATCAGGGCATACGCAAGCCATTTACGGCTATGCGTTATCACTCTTTATCCGTATCAAGAGAAAATCTGCCCGATTGTCTGGAGATAAGTGCGGAATCCGATGACGGAGAAATCATGGGCATCAGGCATAAAAAACATTCAACAGAAGGAATCCAGTTTCATCCTGAATCTATCATGACATCGGTCGGAAAGCGGATTCTAAGGAATTTTTTGCAAACAACTTAACAGTTCAGCCACTAAGACACAAAGGCACAAAAAAGCGATTGGCCATGAGATTATCCCGGGCATTCTGCTTTCTCCGGCGCTTCAATTCAGGCAGGAAAGCCAGTTCGCTGCACTGGCAACAAGTATTGTATCAGGGCCATTTCTGATTTTCCTGGCAACATTTTTTTGGTTGATCAATTGAATCGCTGGAATATGTAAAATATTTTTAATTACCATAAAGTCAAGACTAAATGGTAATTAAATCCAAAATGGTCAAATCGTATTCACCTTTTCAAAGTTAAACCCATTTGATTTAAGATGATATTTGCGCTCAAAGTTTTCCAAGTCGATTTAAAAAATTATCCCTATCGAC
>JAIVWD010000227.1:0-5955 GCA_049190315.1 Deltaproteobacteria bacterium
TTTCCTCCTATACTTAAACGTATTATACGTGAGGAAATGACACCCCTCACAGAACCCGCCGTGCGGTTTTCCCGCAACGGGCTCTTCGCTAATATTCACTTTGACTGCCATAACGTATACAGTCTTTGTTATAAGGTTCAGTTTTGTTTGCATGTATCCTCCAACTCGATGATCAGTACATGTTTCCCTTTGCCTTTTCATACTAACGCTAATCCCTTCGAGTGGATCATATCCTCACAGGGCATTACCCCTGCTACTCCTCTACTATGAATTAGTCCGACTCCCGTACAACCATCCCTGAATCCTCTCCTCTTCAGATTGTTTCCAGGTATCTGCTCACGCAGAAACTGTACGGGTCTCCCAGGTTCCGATAATTTCCTTTCTGTATCATACCACGGCCTCAGACTCCGGAAGAGCAAACCACGCTTCGCCTTAACAGCGCAGTTCATGCAGCCTTCCAGCACATGAAAACTGTCGGCCTCTTCAACATCAAATATTTCGGAGCTCAATACCTTCACTTGCGTTGCGGTCTGATACATCCCTGCAGGTGGCTTCATTTGTTTTGTTACCTCCACAAATGCACCCTTGGTGATAGCCCGGTGGCTAACCTTTGACTATGTCGGACTTTAACCGACAAGAAACTACCAGCTTTGCCTGGCGCACTCGTGTTGTATCTCACTCTTTATTGTCTGTTGATTTTTTTAGCTGCGAATCTCATTAATCTGCATTTAGATTCTTTGATTTATACATTTTTCTCTTAGCACATATGAAAAATATTTAAAAGCACGGGTCAATCCCTCTGCGTTCGGTAAGTCGTCAAGATTTATTGTTGGCTCACTGTCTTGAGTTTTAAGTTATTAAAACTCTTTATAATAACTGCAAGTTTATGTCAAAGATTTTGATACCTTTTCGTTCAGCCACAAGGTAAACAGGACGGCTATGATTTCGTCGGCTTTCGGGGTTTCAATTCCGGATGTTGGCTTGTAGAAAAAACTCAAACAGAGGCAGGGGAATATAAAATCGGCCATCTTCTTCTTTAAAATCCTGTTTGGTCACAAGTATCATTTTTTGAGTATTGTATTTTTTTGTAAAGTTACGCATTGCAACCGGCAACCCTGATACTTTGTTCTGGAATTTTACTTCAACGATATCCCTGGTTTGGCCGTAATCAACAATAAAATCAATTTCCGCTTTGCTGATGGTTCTATAAAAAAACAAATTATCTTCTGTTACATAGTGTCGCAAGGCCGCAAAGGCAAGGTTTTCTGCTTCCGGCCCGCTGATATCATTGTATGTTGCAGGAAAGCGATTCAGTATAAAATTGCGCAATCCACTATCATTAATAAAAATCTTTTTCATCTTGGACACTTCTTTTCTTGTATTTACAAAAAATGGCGCTAAAAAATGGCACACATATGTTCCCTGCAGAATATCCAGGTATTTATTCAACGTGTTAATTGCAATGCCAAGTGTATTGGCGAGAGACTGCTTGTTTAGAAGATTGGCTGTTTCTGAACATAAAACCCTTATCAGGCTGTTGAATGCAGCTACATTTTCAACCCTGAGAAATGCAATGATATCTTTTTGGATATAGGTTGAAAACAATTCCCGGATAAGTGTTTTTTTAAGATCATAATCCTCAGTGGTAACAATTTCAGGATATCCGCCAAACTGTGCAAACCGAGCGAACAAAATTTCAAGTTTTGTTTTGTGCACCTCGTAAAGTATTTTCCATTTATCATAGCTGTAAGCTGTTTCTGCAAAAGCCTTTTGGATACCCGGTTCTTTGTACCCTGCAACTTCTGTAAAAGATAAACGTCCGATCGGAAATTCTATTTTGCGGCCTGTTAAAAATTCACTGTTTTTTGTAATCTCAAGGGATGAAGAGCCGGAGACAATAAACTGGATTTTATGACGGTACTTATCATGCAGAACTTTGATAAATCTTCCGGCATCATTAATATATTGAAACTCATCGATAAAAACGTACACTTTGGGGGCTGAAAAATCTATTTCGCTTTCAAGCCGGGCCATGAAGTGCTGTGGGGTTTTAAATATAGAATTATCAAAATCTTCGTCTGCGGAAATATAAAAGGTGGTCTTGCCTTGCCTATTAAGATATGCCTGAATCTCATCCATGATAGTGGTTTTACCTACCTGCCTGGCGCCTTTAAGAATTAAAACTTTTGCGCTATCCAGACTCTTTATTAATGTAAAAAAGATATCTCTTGTTATCTGCATTGCCAAATCCTCCGCTCATTATTTATATCGTTTATTATCATAACCATGATATTAATACAAGGTGTTTTTATCAACACCATGATATTTATCTCGGGTAATTATATCAGTGAACCGCACGGCTTTGTTTTTATGGAGGTTTTGTCCCAGGCCGTGGTTTTCCTGAATGGAAATGGCCGATTTTAGACGATTGTACAAGATTTTGTTTTTTTGAGTATGCAGAATGAGGATTGCTGAATTGATTCATATATTGCAAGAAATATCTTACTATGATAATATTTATAAATTGAAAGTGAGCTAAAGTGCCTAAAGTTGTGGTACGTCTTCGGCGGGGGGTTGTGATTGATAACCAAAGCCACAATGATTTGCAATCGCTCTCTCGCCAGTGCGTCGGGCGTATAGAGGAACCCATATAAAATGGCATAATTCCTTAACTTTAGGCACTTTAGCTCACCTTAGGCACTTATAAGTCTTCAACCCATCCGGGGTAGACACCTATATATTAATTACGTCAATGTATTTAAGAATCAAAGCACTTAGAGGAGAATAACCATCATGTTTCGGGAAAATCTTCAAAAAATTGTTAACAGAAATGATTTAAATGAAGCTGAAATGTCTCAAATGATCACTGAAATATTTTCAGGTAACGTTACTGACGCCCAGATTGGTGCGTTTATGGCCGCTTTAGCCACAAAGGGCGAAACCTTTGAAGAACTGGCCGGCGCAGCTCGAGCCATGCGCAGAAAAGCACTACGCATTCAGGTCTCAGCTCCCAATGTGGTGGACACATGCGGAACCGGTGGAGACGCTTCTCAAACATTTAATATTTCAACCACAACCGCTTTTGTTGTTGCAGGTTGCGGTGTGACTGTAGCCAAACACGGGAATCGTTCTGTTTCAAGCCAATGCGGCAGTGCAGATCTTCTTGAAGTCCTGGGAGTAAAACTGGACACAAATCCGGAAATAGTAGAAGAAGCAATTCAGGAAATCGGCATTGGCTTTTTATACGCACCCCTTTATCATGGAGCAATGAGATATGCTGCAAAAGCAAGAAAAGAAATCGGGCTTCGCAGTATTTTCAACATGCTGGGACCTCTGACAAATCCCGCTGCCGCAAATTGCCAGCTTCTTGGAGTCTATGCGCCTCAGTTGACTGAAATGTTTGCTTATGCCTTGCGAATGCTCGGCACAAAACACGCATTTGTCGTACATGGACACGACGGACTTGACGAAATTTCAGTTTGTGCTCCGACACGTATATCTGAACTCAAAGATAATCTGGTAAACACTTACGATATAAACCCGGAACAATTTTTTGAAAAAAAAGCAAACCCAAAGGATCTGGAAGGAGGAGATCCTGAGACTAATGCTAAAATAACCAGAAAAATTTTTGAGGGAGAAAAAGGTCCAAAACGCAATGTGGTATTGATAAATACTTCCGCAGCACTTGTTGCAGCAGGAAAAGCAAAAGATTTCCGGGAAGGAATAAAGCTTGCTGCAAATTCCATTGACAAAGGATATGCTATAGAAAAACTAGAAGAGCTCGTTCGTTTTACACAGGAAAATGGATAAATGGGAAAAGACTTTTTAGAAGTAATAGTTAAACATAAAAAAGAAGAAATCGCAGAGGCAAAAAAACTTATTCCTGAGAGTCAACTGTGTAAGGATGCTTTTACATCTATTAAAAGACGGCAGTTTATTAAAAAACTTGAGAAACCAGGTCTTTCAGGAGTTAACATCATTGCGGAAATCAAGCGCGCATCTCCCTCTAAAGGCGACATTTGTCCAAACCTGAATCCGGCAGCATATGCTCTGGAATATGAAAAGGGAGGAGCTGCTGCTATATCCGTGCTTACGGATCAGCCTTATTTTAAAGGCAGTTTAGATGACCTGAAAAAAGCTCGTAACGCATCAACTCTGCCTGTACTTCGAAAAGATTTTTTAATCTCTTCATATCAGATATATGAATCTTCAGCCATTGGAGCAGATGCAGTGCTTCTTATAGCCCGTATTCTTTCGCAGGAACAATTGCGTGATTATTTAAAACTCTGCAACGAACTCAAACTCGATGCTCTTGTGGAAATACACTCAGAAAAAGATCTTGAAGCAGCAACACGGGCAAAGGCCAGGCTGATCGGGATTAACAATCGGAACTTAAGTTCTTTTGAGACCAATATCGATACAGCTATCAAACTGGTATCGCTTCTTGAGCCGTATCAAATAGCTGTTGCTGCCAGTGGAATACAAAACAGAGATGATATTGTTAAAAATCAGCGGGCAGGTATATGGAACTTTCTTATCGGAGAAAGTCTTGTGAGAGCTAAAAACTGCCAGGCATTTCTAAGATCAATCATGGGAAATTAATAATCAGTATAGGTTAAACTCTGACCAGGACAAGCCGGAAGCAAATTGAATATTGAATATTGAAGGTATTTTATTAATTTTATAAGAAATGGTAGAGTGAAGCGATTCCACAAATTTTCACTTTTCACTTTTCAATATTTTGTTTTGTAAGCATTAATTGACGTTAACATAGGATAGTGGCCGAAGTTAGAATCATGCCTCAAAAAACAAAAAATCATAACTGTCCTCAGGTTAAGGTCTGTGGTCTGACCAGTGTTGAACAAGCTTTAGCATGTGCTGATCTCGGGGCAAATGCAATCGGCTGTGTTTTCTTCCCAAAAAGTCCAAGGCATTTGTCTGAAATTCAGGCAAAAGAAATTTCTATGGCCTTGCCTTCAGAAGTAAAAACTGTAGGAGTATTTGTTAATGAGAGTTTTTCGAATATAATGCATAAGGTTGAATTCTGTGGCCTTAATGCAGTCCAGTTGCATGGCCAGGAATCCCCTGAGCTTGTCAGCAGACTTCAAAAAGAAAATCTTCTTATAATAAAGGCTTTGTTTGCAGAAGGAAAGCCGACTATTGAAGAAGCAGAAAATTACGAAGCATCCGCATTTTTAGTGGAATGCGGCAAAGGAGTTCTGCCGGGAGGCAATGCAATAGAATGGGACTGGGAAAAAGTTAAAAGCTTTGGCTGTAAATATCCCCTGATCCTGGCCGGTGGTCTGGCACCCGAGAATATTTCTCATGCTGTATCGGTCAGTATGCCGGATGCTGTGGACGTCAGTTCAGGTGTAGAGTCCGCCCCAGGCCAAAAAGACCTTGGCAAAGTAAAGTCCTTTTTGAAAGCAGTTTCCATGTGCGAACTAAAGAAAAATTTTAGGGAAATATTTTAAAATAGGTGGAAGGCTGAAGGCTGAAGGCTTTTAGGAACAAATCATGCGCGATCACACAAAACTTAGGGCATTCGAGCTGGCTGACGAGGTAGCGGTATTAGTTTATCAGGTGACCGCAGGGTTTCCTAAAAAAGAGTTGTATGGACTGACTTCTCAAATGCGGCGAGCAGCGGTTTCTGTTCCTTCTAACATCGTGGAGGGTTGCGCACGTGACAGCCATGCAGATTACCTTAGATTCCTCTATATTGCCTTCGGGTCATTGAGGGAACTGCATTATCAGCTAAGTTTGTCAAAGCGCTTAGGCTTCTTGTGCAACCGGGATTCATCCCTAATTGAACCAAAGATCGTCGAAACCGAAAAGGTCTTAAATGGCTTAATTCGAGCATTACGAGATGATTGATATACTTCTACCTTCAGCCTTCTACCTTTTAACTTACAGTTCTGACAATATCTTCCTCGCCTCTTCAGAACCATCAAAGCT
>JAIVWD010000228.1:0-5945 GCA_049190315.1 Deltaproteobacteria bacterium
TATTTTACACGTTAATTTATTTAATAGAAAGCTATTTTGTAACTACTCAGGTGTTTAGACTGAAGGCTATAGGCTGAAGGAAACAAATGATTCCTGAGCGTTATTCTCTATGTTTAGGACAGGATTTCCGGCCGCTTTAAGAAAATACTGGCTTTCGGGAGTCTTTTCCCTAAAAGTCTTCAGTCTTCAGCCTAACCAACCTATAGTTACGCTATTTTTATAATTAACTCAACAATAAAAGGTAGAGGATTATACCTAAGTTGAGCGATTTTTTGCGAAAAAATCGCTCAACTTGGTTAATACTAAAAGGCTATGTCAATACGAGAAGATTTTGAAGAACGTGAAAGGACATTTATTTCTTCATTCGGCTGTCTTAGTTCGGAATCAAAGGGTCGAGTTAGAGAAGAAGCGCTTTGCCCCATCCGCACCGCTTTCCAGAGAGACAGAGATAGAATCGTTTATTCCAATGCCTTCAGGCGGTTAAAGCACAAAACCCAGGTTTTTTTATCTCCCCTGGGCGATCATTATCGAACACGACTGACGCATACTCTTGAAGTGTCGGAAATAGCAAGAACAATCGCCAGGGCAATGCGTTTAAACGAAGATTTGGTTGAAGCCATTGCTCTCGGCCATGATCTTGGACATACACCATTTGGTCATGGCGGAGAAACAGCTCTCAAAGAAATATATTCGGAGAGCTTTTCGCATAATGAGCAGAGCCTGCGTGTTGTGGATATTTTAAGCAATAACGGGAAGGGACTTAATCTTACTTACGAGGTGCGTGATGGAATTTTGAAACATTCAAAAGGATATGGGAACATTATGCCGGGCGATCCATCAGAACAGGCATATACCATTGAGGGCAGAATACTGCGTGTTTCCGATATAATTGCATACCTGAACCACGATCTTGATGATGCGATCAGGAGTGGTGTAATAAGTTCCGACCAGGTGCCTGAATCCTGCCTGAAGATAATTGGGCGTTCGCATTCGGAGCGAGCCAGGACAATGATTGAAGATGTTCTTTCGTCCAGTGAAGTTATAGATGATGAATTATGCTTGCGCATCAGCGATAAAGTATATTCCGCGATGAAGACTTTAAGAGAGTTTCTTTATGAAAATGTGTATCGTTCGCCTCAGGTGCACAAAGAGTTTGTCAAGGCAAAGAAAATTCTTTCCGATCTATATTCCTTTTTTTTAAATAATGAAGATGACCTTCAAAGAGAACTCGAAAATATGGAAATGGCAGATTGCATGAATAACAGCCAATCCAGAGAAAGGGTTGTTTGTGATTTAATTGCCAGTATAACAGACAGATATGCTCTTGAGCTTTATAAAAAAATCTTTTTTCCTTCTCCACTTGTTTAAACTGAATGCCTTTAAATCTTGAACAAATTATATCAAATCAAAATAAGTATTCGCCTTTTTTAAAAAGGCTGGGAACAATATGGGCGGATATGGGGAAAAAATATCAGGAAGCTGCTGATTATTATGGTTTTTTCTGTAATGGATGTGAGGATAATTGTTGTTATACCCGTTTTTATCATCATACACTTTTGGAATATCTTTTTATTATGAAAGGATACAGCGCTCTTGAACATGAAATACAGAATCAGGTGGCAGAGCGGGCTCTGGAAGTATGTGCTAAAACCGTAGAGTATGACAAAACAGGAAAAACCGTGCGATTGTTGTGCCCGCTGAATTTTGACGGTTTGTGCATATTATATGAATACCGTCCTATGATATGCAGGCTGCATGGTATTCCCCATCAGCTTCAAAGGCCAGGTCAGGGCATAGTGTATAGCCCTGGGTGTGAAGCCTTTACAAAACAGTGTGAAGAGAAAGAATATATTAAATTTGACAGAACACCTTTTTATATTGAAATAGCTAAACTTGAAAGCGAGTTAAGAGAAGCAGTCGGTTTTACGCAGAAGTTTAAAATGACCGTGGCACAGATGTTGATTTCTTGAAACCCATTGTTTACGCTCAATTAGGGTGAAATTAAGTAACTTCTCAATAAGTTCTGGTACCAAACGTCATTCCCGTGAAAACGGGAATCCAGAAAATCCGAAAAAGCACTGGATTACCGCCTTCGCGATAATGACGATAAAAATTTTTAAAAAGTTGCCAGAACTTATTGAGAAGTTACGAAATCAACCTGAGGAAGCAGGCAATTAAATTTAAGAACGTCTGAAACTCGCGTAAGACTAAAAAATAAACTTGGAATTACTATGGTGTCAAGCACGCATGATGTTGGGTGCACATTTAGTAACCGGTTATTTTTGTTTAAAAAGTCTTGAATCAAATGAAAACATCTCAATATTTGTCAGATCTACAAATTTTATGTCTGGATGCAATGGATTTATAAGAGTATTAACTTCCTTTTCAACGACTGCTGATGGAATATCAAGTAGCAATGATGATTTTGATTTTATCCAATTGGTACCAATATTTGCTAACTGCTCAGGAGCAGGATAGTTGCGCCAGTTTGATGGCAACTGGCTTTCATTGATTGACTCCCGCTCAATATTCTCCTGAATATTGATTTCAACAATGCTCAAATTTTCAGGTGCAAGTGCCATAGGTGCGTGCACTAAGAATTCAAGAGCAGCAAGAGACCTGCTGCCTGAAGTGTAAACTGCTGGATAGCCGGTATGGTTCCAGCGCCCACCATAAATTCTGGCTCCCGTACCAGTTATGTCGTTGATATGTTCGGATGTGCTTATTCGAAAGAGTTGTATCACGAATAAACTCCAAATTCTATACGACCTAATTCTTCTAATACTAACTCTGTACCAAAACGTGAACCCAGCATGGTAAAAGGCGTGTTACCAGAGAAGACTTTATGTGGAGCGTTTAACCACAATAATAATTTTCTTTTTTCTTGAAAAACTTCAGTGCCCTTGGCTAAAACTTCTGCGATATGAAGAACTTGCTCGGAGACTGTCGGGTTAAAATGCTGGTGCGATGTATACCTTTGGAGGGTTCTCTCTGTTACTGGCAATAAAGCAGCTACCTGCTTCCATGACAAGGAAAGATAATTTGCCAAATGTGATACAGCATTTTTGGTGATTCCAATACTGCCAAGCTCGACTAAATCCATTTTGCTTTCGAGCTTTTTGCCTATAATTTTCTCACCACCTAAAATTTCACAGACTTGTGCTAATTGCATAATTACACCTCATTGTTGACATTTGTCTAAAATATATCGCCAAATATCAACAATGTCAAGCTGGTTGTGTGCCGGGCACGGCACATGTTCTTAAAAGTGGGGCTCCCAATATGCACTTGACAACAGCATTTTTATATGTACAATAACCTGTACAGGAGGTGCTTTATGGAAGCTATAACCTATACAGCCGCCAGGCAAAACCTTGCAAAAACAATGGAAAAAGTATGTAAAGACCGCGCGCCGGTGATCGTAACACGTAGAACCTCTGACTCTGTGGTCATTATGTCACTTGAGGACTATGAGGCCCTTGAAGAAACGGCTTATCTCTTACGGTCACCAAAGAACACCAGACGTCTGATTGAATCTATCGCCCAACTTGAAAACGACAAAGGGACCGAAAAGGAACTTTTAGAGTGAAGCTCATCTTTTCTGACCACGCCTGGGATGATTATCTCTTTTGGCAGAAAACCGATAAAAAGGTTCTTCGTCGTATCAATACCCTCATCAAAGAAACGAAACGAAATCCATTTGAGGGTATTGGAAAACCCGAACCACTTAAACATGCTCTTTCCGGCTACTGGTCCCGACGAATCACTGATGAACACAGGTTCGTTTATAAAGTATCTGAAAATGCAATTCATATCGCCCAGTTGCGCTACCACTACTGATCATTCCCTTTAGCCCCAACGCAAAGCTGAGGGGCTGGGCAACGATAACCGAAAAACTATGATAAAAGTAAAAACTACCGGTCAAATACCGCCTTTCGAAAAGCGGCACGGCTTTGCCCAGTCCATCTCAAGCGCCTGGTTCGCCATTATTCCTTTGTATTGCTTCCATGGCTTTTTTGCTCAGCCCTTCAACGGATTCGTCGGGCCAAAGGTCTCTTTGCCACTTTGTATAATCAAAAGGTTCTCTGATTATTAGAGAGATGAAGCGTTCTGCTTGTACATTGCCAAGATCGGCAATTAATGCTTTTATGCCTCTTTGTTTAATTTCTATATCAGTTATCATCACATACTCTCCAAAATGGGAATGAAATTAACAGGGTTAATCACAATAAGTTCTTTGGTTTTAGCCAGTTTTTTTAAAAGTTTATCGTCTGTTGTCAGGAAATATTCCGCTTTTCCTTCAATAGCACATGCAATATGGAGTGCGTCTTTAGATTTTACGCCATGCCGTGTAAATTCGGATGCTCTTGCCACAACATTTTTAGTACCCCCAATTTTCTCGGCTGCTATTTTTTTCCATTCTATTATCGCATTCCTTCTTTCGATGAACGGATTCTGCATATTCTCATATTCTAAAATATGTGACCAGATTAATTGCAATTTTCCAATTAGAATTTTTTCTTGAACAAATAATTTTGCTTCAGTTTCAAGTTTGATACGCATGGAAGACTGATCATCAAATGGCCGATTAAAAGAGCAGTTGTCTAAATAGATTTTCATATTTTTACCATGCTTTTATTTGTCACAGGCGAACGTGCGAGTCACCTGCACCAAAAGCTAATGATGACTTGGCAAAAGCGACGTTTTGCTCTGAAATAGCTAAAGAAAAAAACGCGCGGGCTTTTGGTGTCAGGTGCACTGGCTGGTTCTGCATCACAGTTCATAACTTCGCCACTGTTTAGTAACGAATATTGCACATACGTAACCTGTTGTGACTGCTCCATAATTCGCTATTGCTATTTTAAGAATTTGTTTGTGACTCAAAACAGGGTCGTATTGCTTCATTACTCATATGCAATAGGAGCTTGGAATAAATGACTGCTACGATTACTACTATTTTTCTCTACCCGCAGCTATTTTGTGCATATGAAGCGTAGAAAGCTATTCTAAAAATCGTGTTTTAAGCGTGCTTTCTTTTCAACAGAGTAGTCTTACGCAACGTAGCTATGTGAAAATCACTGCCTGCTTGAAACATCATTTTTAGTATATTGCGTATAAATGCGACAGATAACGATTTTACATAGTACAATAGCGCATAGTTACCACAAAATGCAACTGATGGTTCCGCTTACATCCTGTCCCAATAGTGATTTGGGTGTCTTCAAAGATCAGCAACCGCGATAATGCAAACATAGCCGAGCGTTACCTGACAGATGATGCCAAAGGGGAATCGGACAATCAAACCGCAGCGTGTATTCTTGGACATTGGACAATGCGTCAGGAAACTGAATGACTCGTGTAATTACAGCATAAACTTCATGGGCGAACTCCTCTGACCAAGACCAGATCGAAAGTCTTCATAGTATTCTACAGCCTTATCAAACTCCGATTTTGCATTCTCGTGGAAATAAAATCTAACTTCCCGCATTTTGCCAGGATATTAAAAAAAACCTCCTCGCTGTGGACGATGCTAACCTCACCTGCTTCAATTTGGATATGCAACACTCCGCCTTTTTTGTCCAAAAGAGATTGACATCCTGGTTTATTGGCCGCTTGAGGCTTGTTATGAGCTTCTCCACCAAGTTGATTCTGATGTCTGCCGAAAGCAAAAGGAACTTCTTTGATAGCTCCGTCAGGCTCATCTGTTACGATATAACTCTTTTACTGTACCATTGTAGCACTTATCTCTATAGCCCGACTTTCGCGCTTTTCTCAAGCTAAATTTTTTATTGAAATTGTAATTTACAACAATATCAATCAGTTGTGGAATTTCGGTAGTTTTGATGAAAAATATAACTCGTTGATAATAAAGGGAATAAAATTTTGGGTCCGAATTCCGGGTAAAGGCACCGGTTACCCGGCACCCTCCCCACAGACCCGTACGT
>JAIVWD010000229.1:0-5140 GCA_049190315.1 Deltaproteobacteria bacterium
TCTAAGGGGATTAAACAGTTATCCCTATTGTGGCCACAGTTGCATTTTGGGAAAAAAGACAAATACATGGCAACGAAAACCTGGGGTCAAACCTTGATTATTATAATAAAGCTTGACACCATAGTTCTTAGGCCGAGCGTCGTAGCTCAGTTCAGATGTTCGGCGATCACAAGGATTACAAGAAGGAAACATACATGGCAAAATGTTCAATATGTAATTCCCGTAAGGGAAAAAGAAAATGTATGGCCGACAACTCGTTTGTTTGTAGTCTCTGTTGCGGCCAATCTCGCAACCCTGACAAATGCACAGGTTGTTCCTTTTATAAAGGCGTTTCACATAACAGAAACTACCGAAAAGTTCCCTTCTATGAAATTCAGCAAATGTCTGATTCAATGGAACTTCAGGACATTTCAAATGTGGTCGAATCAATCTTGTGTGGATTTGATATTGAATACGAAAATGAATTCACAGATAAAACAGCATTACAACTCTTAGAATTGGCTTTTGATAAATATCATTTCAAAGATTCAGAGTTGGTAATTAACAATTCTGAATTAAAGATCCAATTTGAAAGAATGTCACAGGTAATTGAACAGGATTTAACAGATACTTCTAAAGAACAGCTCATAAAAGTTATGGCTTCAATATATCGGTCAATACAAAGAAGAACGAGCGGTGGCAGAGAATATTTAACTTTTGCTCAACAATATGTAGGTGCGAGAGTTGGACATGGCGCAAGGGTTTTATTCTAACAGCTTATTCTAAATTAACGGCGGAATCGCCGAACCAAGCGCTGGCGATGGACTGGGCAAAGCCGTGCCGTTTTTGAAAGGCGGTATTTGGCCGGTAGTTATTGCCTTTATCATAGTTTTTCGGTTATCGTTGCCCAGCCACTCAGCTCTATGTTCTGCCCTTAATCCTAACAATAATGGAAAAATATACCTTGAAAACCATATCACAATGAGGTATAGTTTGATTTATGAAAAGACTTTCAACTAAATGGTTCAAAAAATGGTCTAAAAAGGTCAAATTGAGCAATCAAAATCTGCTTGATGTAATCACTGCTTTAGAAGCAGGGCTATCAACGGCTGATTTAGGTCACCATTTGTTCAAAGTTCGTGTTAAGCGTGAACATGCTGGAAAAAGCTCAGGTTTTAGAACAATAATTCTTTTCAAGGCAGATGACAGGGCTATTTTCCTATTTGGATTTGGGAAAAATGAAAAAGAAAATATTGATAAAAATGAGTTGCAGTATTTCAAGAAATTGGGAGACGATCTTTTATCATTAAATTCCAAACAACTTGAAACAGCAATATCACAAAAAGTATTATTTGAGTTGGAGGATATAGAATGAGAAAATCAATAAAAAAAGCAATTGGAACAACTATTCAGGATATGCTTGACTCTGGGTTTAAATCATCGTTTACAAAAAAAGAGCTCAATTCGCTCGGGGTTAAAATTCCAGATATTGTAATAACATCTGCAGAAATTAAAGGAATTAGAAAAAAAACGAATCTAAGTCAAGCTGTATTTGCTAAATTGTTAAATGTCAGTTCATCATCTGTCAAGCAATGGGAGCAAGGGAAAAGAGTCCCAACAGGATCCACAAAAGTATTACTGGAACTTCTCAATAGATCCCCTCATCTTCTTAATTATAGGATTGGTGTATAATTTAACTTGAAACGATGGCAGAACAAAAAGACAAACTCAACTTTCGGGACGTACATTCGGGACAACTTTCGGGACAACCAATTTGAAAAACTTAATTCACAATTCAAGCTTTGACACCAGGTGATCTTTGACACCAGGTGATCTTGACACCAGGTGATCTGTCAGGTGATTGCGGGCGTTCGGCGGCTACAAGTTATGTCCGACCTACGGACTTGCTTGGGTTGCATCTACCGTCTTTTCTGCTATAATGCGTTTATCGGACATCAAGGAGTTCATATGGAGCCGCATGATTCGACAATACCTAAATTTTGTGCCGATGGTTACCTGCCTGAAGGGCTGTACCTGGCTTCGAAAACTGAAGTTATGTTTCGATTTGGTTCATCGTCTCGGCGGCGTAGACGGCTGGTCCTTCGAATTAGGCGTTGGATAGAGTTGGCTCGACTGATTGGCGGTCTACGCCTGCTGATTGATGGAAGTTTCGTCACAGCGAAGGCTGAACCAGACGATATTGACGCGGTTATTCTGCTTCCTCCGGATTTCCAACACCAAATTGAGCAAGGAATTGAGGCGGCATTAGAACTGGAAGAAATGATTCTGACCCGTCGCCCTGAAGAAATCTTTGCCGCGGAAGACGAAACCGACTGGAATGAGTGGATTGATTTTTTTAGTCGCACACGTGAAGCCGATAGCCGGCGCAAAGGACTTGTGGAGGTCAAACTATGATTTTTAATCTGACTGAATACGAAAAAGCGCAAAAAGAAATGCGTATCCTTGAAGAACGATTGGAGCGGTTGCAACAGACCCACCCCATCGGTTCGAAAGGATTCACGAAGGCCGGCATTCGTAAAATGATTGCGCGCCTACACGAGGAATTGGCTATCTTTGAAGGGAGCGAAGAAGCAAGGCATTCCGTGTCGAGTTGAACATCAGTTGCCAGATGCCGCAGAACAAAAGGATGAACTCTGACTGAAAAAGCCTGGCCGTTTTTTGGTTTCTACAAATTTTGTTGTTTATCGATTTTTTCTTCGCTTTATAGCCATATTTTGTTTGCTTTTTCATCAGGTTATCCTTGGACGTTAGCATCTGATAAAAGGATAAAACAATATGAAACAGTGGTATGAAGAATTGTTTGAAAATTACGGAATGAAATATGATAAGGAGAATTTCGCCCAAGGAACAATCGGAGAGTGTGATTTTATTGAAAAGGAAATAATTTATAACAAAATAGCGAGAATATTGGATATCGGATGTGGAACAGGAAGACATTCAATTGAATTATCAAAAAGAGGATATACCGTTACCGGAATTGATTTATCAGAATCTCTTTTAAAAAGGGCAAAAGAAAAGGCATCCGAACAAAACCTGCAAATTGATTTTGAAAAGCATGATGCTAGAAAACTTCCTTTTTTAAATGAATTTGATTTGGTTATTATGCTGTGTGAAGGTGCTTTCCCATTAATGGAAACCGATGAGATGAATTTTCAAATTCTTCGGAATGCTGCCAACGCTTTAAAACCAAAGGGAAAATTAATATTTACCACATTGAACGGATTGTTTCCTTTATTCCATTCTGTTAAAGAATTTCTCGCTTCAGCAACAAAAGAAGGAAATGCAACATATAGTAATAATTCATTTGATTTAATGACATTTCGAGATCATAACACTACACATGTTGAGGATGATTTCGGTAACAAAAAAGAACTGGAATGTAACGAAAGGTATTATGTGCCATCCGAAATAACCTGGCTTTTGAAAACACTAAATTTTAAAACTGTTGATATATCCGGAGCAAAACTTGGTGCTTTTAGTCGAAATGATAAATTAACAACTGAAGATTTTGAAATGCTGGTAATAGCAGAAAAACAATAAAATGCTATCGAGGAATGGGGTCACGAGGAATGGGGTCAAGTCTATGTTTGACCCTTGTTGTTAATTAGTCAAGAGGAATGGGGTCAAGTCTATGTTTGACCCTTGTTGTTAATTAGTCAAGATTCAAGGGGGCATAGAAGTTTAAGAATAAAGATAAAAAATCAGAAGAAATATTGAAATAAGAGAAAATAGATTGCTCATGGGTCAAACGTAGACTTGACCCCTTATTTTCTTCAAACGTAGACTTGACCCCTTATTTTCTTGTGAGGGGTGTCCCTATCCCGATATCTCTCAACCATTCGGAATTATTCTTATGAGTTCAATTTTTCCCTGTCAACATTTGGATGATATTGTCCAATTAATGATGTTTCGTATTCCGTAAGTTTTTCTTCAAGTGATGACAAATCAGTGAACAATGATGCGGCAGTTTCTCCTTCTGTGGTTAATTCATCAGTTGGATTTTCACCAAGAACCGCTAACCTTTCTTTTAGGCTAGGATGACTATCTGTTGGATGAGAGAGATGCATTGATAAATCTTGAGCAACTTCTCTCAGTAGAGATTCTTCTGGCAAAAAAGTTGAAGCAAATAATTCTGAAATATTACGAAAGGCTTTGCCTTCATTTAGATTGTCAACAATCCATTTTTCTGATATTTGATGCCATAATGTACCATAAACATGGGCTTTTACTAACGCGGAAGCCATCACTTTCGATGTTACTACCTGTGCTGCAAAATCGTCAGCACGAAACTCCCTCTGGCGACTAATTTTACTTTCAATTCTTGCGAATATTTCTAAATATATTCTCAACACAAACATAGGAATAATAAGCGAAAGCGACATCCACGAAGCATTGTCACTCTCAGATGTACTCACATTAGCCATATCAAAGAGGGCACTTGAAGTTCCACGATATATCGGATAAAAACGCTTACTGTAAGTGGTATCTTCCCCTGTGAAATGTGCCAATTCATGCGCAATGATTGCCTTTAGTTCGAAAGGGCTAAATATGTGTAACATTGGCGCACTAAGACAAAGAGTACGCGATTTAAACTCTCCTTCAAAAGCTTGCACCTTCGATTCAGTTACAAAAAAGTTTGAGTCTAGTTCAAGTAATATGTTATTCGGCATGGCTGTCATCATTTTTCTCGCCAGTTCCTCGATCATATTAAAAAGCTTTGGCGCTTTATCTTTTGTGACTTTTACTGCATGACAGCGTATAACTGCTTTTTGAATTGTTCTCAACCCTCCTTTGATGGAATAAACCACCCCTAATAAGCCGCCTGCTGCAATTAATGCCATTATCCCCACCGGAATTCGATGTATGAAAGAAAATAGCCAGTATAAAATTGTTATCAAAAGCCCAGCTGCCAAGACAGACAATACCGCAGATATTAACAGACAAATGTAAAGCCCGGGCAAAAAAACCACGGCGACTATCGGTCTTAGATCTTTTTCCGTTTTCATTAGTTTATTCTATTCTCGTGTGGTTTTTGACTGCAACCGTTTATCCATAATGAGGTTGCTTTCTTTTCTTAAGATAACGAACCGGTCAGGGGCAGCCAGGGCTTCCACTGACTTTTACAACGATGATGAAGTTC
>JAIVWD010000229.1:5150-5915 GCA_049190315.1 Deltaproteobacteria bacterium
CTTTCTTTTCTTAAGATAACCTTTTCTTTTGTAGGATCAAGAGGATTTATAAAAAACTAAATGAAATAGTCAAGGTTCTTGACCAATTCTTCCAATCAAAAGCTCCGCAAAATTCGACGGTTTTTCCTTAGCTAAATTTTAGCGACAATTATAGCTTATCAACAGCGTCTCTGAGCTTTTCGACTGCTTCTTCCCAACTTTTGATATTTCCTAAAGTAACAACCGACCTGCCAACACCAGTTTGTCTTATATTAGGAATAACCATATGGACAGCTTCAGCAGATTTGTCATCGGGAAAATAAAAAAAAGCATAACAATCGACATCATTTTTTCGATAAAATTTTACTTCTTCCATTTTACCTCCCTTAATACATTGTCGAGTTTTTAGCCTTGTTACAGCACGTTGTTGAACTGAAGATATCTGTTGTGATAGCTTGTCTTTACTATTGGCTATGGTTGTCGATACTTCCTCGCCTTTATCCCGAAAGCCAGTGACAACCCACATAACGAGCTGCGTTGTTCCTCCAATGCCAAAAAACACAATAAAAAAACTTAACGGAGCAGCCACGATACCCCCCAATGCAAGTTGCCAAATTGGTGGGTCTTTGTATATGGGCCACGGCTCTTTCCACTCTTCAGGTGGAGAATCGTTTCCGACGGTTTCCCACGGTGTGACGGTTTCGAGGAATAAACCGCGGCGGCCTGGCTTATTCCAATCTGGATTTGCTTCACACCCCGCATCGGCTTTTTTTTGCCACGCTTTGT
>JAIVWD010000230.1:0-5894 GCA_049190315.1 Deltaproteobacteria bacterium
CGGTTGCCGCCTCATCCCCCTTGGCGACCTTGTGCAGATGCTGAATCTTTTCCTTGTCAAAACTGCCGATGGGGACCTCGATCCATTTCAGCCTGTTTTCCATCGGATCAAAGATAATCCCGGGGCCGAACAGGACCTCGCTGTTTTGACCATCCGACAACATTCCGGGCATCTCGAATCGATCCACACGAAACGGTTTGGGAGCGGAACGATAACCGAGCAGATCGGCAAAAAGGGCCAGCATTTCCCGGACCCCTTTTTCATCTCCGTGCTCAAGGGCGGTCACGCCGTCTTTGGCCAGGCCGTCGATATCGGATGCATCATAGGAAAGATCCAGTGTGTCGATGCAGAGCTGTTGGACAATTTTGACGGAGGATTCCTTTTTGCTCTCGACAACATCGGTATCTGTGAGTATTTTTTTGATATTCCGGATGCTGACCATCTCCTTGATATAGGGACTCTTTCGCAAGGCGATATCGGCAACCGATGTGTGAAAGATGGCAAGGTCGTTGTCAAGAACCAGGATTCTTCCCCCCGTTTCATCTCCTTCCAAAATATAGAGGACCAGATCCCGCTCGTTAACGGACCGAAACGATTCCGTTTCAAGAAGCCGGACCATGATCTCTTTATCGACACGCTGACCGCTTCCGGGGGGTCCCATGGTGGCGATCACGTCCCGGGCCAGGGTATCGATCTGAATTTTTTTTAAAAGATTCTCTTTAAAAGACATGATGTTTCTCCTTTAATACTTTATTAATGGAATGATAACGATTTTATTTATTATAGTCTTTTAGGTTAGTTGACTGCAATATTTATTTATAGTATGTTTAACTTTTTTAAAATTTTAAAAGACAAATTTAGTTAAAGGATATAGGACATAATAATATGGCCGAAGAATATGTAGAGCTTATATATCAAGGAAAAACATATAAATTTCCTGTTATCGTTGGCACAGAAGGTGAAAAGGCTTTCGATATTTCAAATCTTCGCCAGAGCACTGGTTTGGTTACAATGGATCCCGGCTTTGCAAACACAGGTAGCTGCTGCAGTTCCATTACATATATGAATGGTGAAAAGGGAATTCTGAAATATCGCGGTATCCCTATTGAACAACTTGCCAAACACTCAAGTTTTAAAGAAACAGCATATCTTTTGATAAATAATGCTCTGCCGACCAGAAAGGAACTCAACCGTTTTTCAGTATTGCTGAATGACCAGTCCCTTGTGCATGAGGACATGCAGACCTTTTTTCAAAATTTTCCAAGGGGTTCTCATCCAATGGGCATATTGTCATCAATGGTTAATGCATTAAGAGGCTTTTATCCGGAACTCCAGACTTTAGAAGAAGAGATTAACATAACGGTCACAAGGCTCCTGTCCAAGATAAGAACTTTAGCCGCCATGTCTTATAAAATATCCAGAGGGTATAAGGTTATTTATCCCAGACCGGATCTTTCTTATTGTGCAAATTTCCTTAACATGATGTTTGATAATGTTGTCAAACCCTATCATATAGACAAAGATGTAGTTCGAGCTTTAAATGTTTTCTTGATTCTGCACGCTGATCATGAACAGAACTGCTCTACTTCTGCTGTAAGGATGGTTGGCAGCGGAAGAGTAAATCTTTATGCTGCAATTTCTGCCGGAATCGCAGCGCTATGGGGACCGCTGCATGGCGGCGCTAATCAGGCAGTTATCGAAATGCTTTCAGAAATTGTCGAAAGCGGCGATAGTGTAAAAACAATAATTGAAAAAGCAAAAGACAAAAATGATCCATACAGGCTGATGGGCTTTGGGCACAGGGTTTACAAGACATATGATCCACGGGCCAAAATAATGAAAGAGATGTGTGACAAGATTCTTGCAAAGCTCAATATTCACGATCCCTTACTTGATATTGCAAAAGAGCTTGAAGAGGTTGCTTTAACTGATGACTATTTTATAGAACGCAATCTTTATCCAAACGTAGATTTCTACAGCGGCATAGTTTTGCGTGCCATTGGAATCCCAACAAACATGTTTACAGTTATGTTCGCAATCGGCAGGCTGCCGGGCTGGATAGCCCAGTGGCAAGAAAGTATGGATGAACCTAACTGGAGACTCCAAAGGCCCCGACAGATATTCGTGGGGCCAACCGAAAAAAAATACATACCTATTGATGAGAGGGAGTGATTGTAGCCTCTTCAATAAGCACACCAAAAGCGCAGCTCATTCCAAAATCTTTGTCTATTCCTAAAGTTCCTTTGACTATAACTTCTTCACCTATTTTTGCGGTTTCAAGGGTGCTCACCGCAATATCATTATTTCCTATTTCAGCGCTGCCGGTTCCATCCTGAAGATGAATCCAGTTCTTTCCCATAATCTGAGGCATAAATTTTACAACTATCGCACGAACTGTAATTGTTTTCTGAGACAGCTCTTCCTTTTTGGAATAAATTTCCTCTATTGTATAAGCATCCTCTCCAACAGCCTTGCTGACTTTTATATCCTCAGGTATCGCCTTGGATTTTTTTGTGCTATCCCCCATAGCAGGCATAGTACCATGAGGCGTAGTACCATGGGGCATAACGGTTTGAGGCATAGTACCATGAGGAGGCATGGCGGTTTGAGGCATAGTGCCGTGAGGAGGCATGGCGGCTTGGGGGGGCATAGCGGCATGAGGCGTAGCGGCTTGGGACATCATAGCCGGAGGCATTTTGCCGGGCATCATGCCTGAAGGCATTTCAGAAACAATTTCACCTCCCGACTCCTTAAAAGGATGTCCTTCTGAAGGAACGGCAAACAATATGAGATCAAAAGTCTTTTCAAGAGTTTTACTGTGAAAATCTTTCATAACCGCAATATCGCTAATTGCTATTTCATCTCCGGTCTTGACCGGTGTTTTTGGAATGGCAGCCCATACCTTGCCGGTTTTATCTTCGAGCAACAAATAAGTATAGTTTGTAACATCTTTAAACTCAATGATTGTGGCGCTCAAAACAGGGTTCTGAACATTCAAGGTCTTGTAATTTTCTTTAATATCCAAAATTGTAACATTTCCTGCAACGGAAATCTCTTCGACTTCCTGCAATGCTGTTGTTTTATTCTTATCTTCGCACCCAAGAATAAAAACAAACAATCCTAATATACAGAGAGTAATGTTCAATATCCTTTTATAGTTCAAAATCATAATAATTTCCTTTCTTGATAAGAAATTGACTAAATTATACCTACTTAAATACGATGTTTAGTATTAAGACGATAAAAATCTCGTTGTCAAATGATATTTTGCTATATTTTGCTATTCATTGACACAGAATTATTTTTCTTTTATACTTTTTATAAACTTTTATTGTCACTTCATAGGCTATTCCATGATTTCTTACAGACTTATCGGGTTTTCCATTGTCTTGCTGGTGCTCTGCTGTTCCATCAATACATTGCATGCCGAGGTATCAGCATCCGAAGTTCAGACCGTTACTGTCTGGGGTGAATCAGCATCCACCAATGACCCGGCACAGGATAAACGGCTTGCTATAGCTCACGCACGGCGCAAGGCTCTGGAGCAGGTTGTAGGCTCATATGTTACTTCCAGCACGCTTGTTCGCAATTTTCAGGTTGTGGAAGACCGAATTTACTCAAAAGCAACCGGCTTCATAAACAGTTACAGAATTCTTCAGGAAAATCGAGGAGAGATTCAGAGCGTCCGGATTGAGGCCATGGTCAGCCTGGTCCCTGTCGCAGAAATCCTTCGAGCTTCCGGCTTGCTGCGAAAATGGCGTGTCGGAACACTCATGGCACCGGACCAGCAAAATCTCAACTCAATACTGCGCTTCTATTCAAAGCTCCGGATAATGGAGGTTGCCGGCAGTATTGAGAGCGAAATCGGAAAGAAGCTGATACAGGCTGGATTCAAAACTGTAGATCCCCGGCATCTGGAAAAGCTTCGAAAAGAATTTAATAAATCTAATACAATTTCAGGCACTTCATTTCAAGGTATTGATTTACTGATCACCGGCACAATTTCACTGGCCGCCCGTTCCTCTGTTGGCCCTATGCATCAGGCAATTTGCCAGATACATTGCAAAGTACTTCGCGTAGATACTGGAGAAATAGTGTATCAGGATATTGTGGGAAATACATTTGACGGTGTTAACCTTCTTGTAAATCGCGATATAGCTTTTAAATATGCGGGCACTCTGGGTAACGGTATTCTTTCGGATGGAACTCCTGATTTGCGAGCCTTTGGAATAAGCGATTCAGCAGCTCTGCAAAAAGCCATTCGTCTATCCTCAGTAATGGCTTCTGATATTGTAGTATCGCAAATTACACGGATTCCTGCGGCAGCAAGCAGCAGAATAGCTCTGGAAATTCACGGTTTGGAATTCTCTCAGTTAATGGAACTGGAAGAATATTTAAAAACCTTAGAAGGAGTTGCCAATGTGAATATTGAAGAATTTGCCGATGGAATACAAAATATGGAAATCGAATATGATGGTGACGCCATTATGCTTGCCCGCAGTCTCAACAAATCGAACTTATGCAAAAACATGGGGTTAAAAGTAAAAAACATTACAAAAAACAAGGTTATCCTAAAAATAAAATAGGAGAAAATCGCATGTATCGATTAAAACTAACTGGAATTCTTTCATGTGTTATGGTTCTTATGTTTCTTACAACCGCATGGGCCAAAGATCGCGTAGCAATTATGGATTTTGACAATAAATCTCAGCACGGTGGATGGCGTCTTGGACAAGGAGCTTCAGACATACTGACAACTGAGCTGGTAAAAGCAGGCAAGTTTGATGTTATGGAAAGAGACAGGCTTGCTGCCATAATAAAAGAACAAAATCTTGGTGCATCCGGCAGGATAGATCCGTCAACCGCTGCAAGAATAGGCAAAATCATCGGTGTTGAATATATTATAACCGGAGCAATTACCGAATATGGACAAAGTCAAGCCGGCGGCGGCAGCAAAGACATCCAAGTCGGCAAAATAGGCTACCATGCCACTGTTGATATACGCATGATTAATGCCGCTACCGGACAAATCGTTTTCGCAGACAGCTCCAGCCACAGCGGTTCCTCATATAATGTAAGAGTCTTTGGCTTTGGCGGCGGAGAAAGTTTCAACGAAAAAAAAGCCACCGAAGTTATGAGGGCGGCAATTAAAAATCTTGCAGCAAAAATCACTTCCGCTCCCATAAAATCCGGCGGGGGCAAAAGCACTGCGGGATCGAGTGGTTCTAAAACTCTTGTTGCTGATGTGGATGGGAATATAATTATGCTTAACAAGGGGAAAAATGCCGGCTTTAAAACAGGACAAAAGGTGACAATCTCTCGTAAAGGAAAAGTAATCAAAGATCCACAAACAGGTAAAGTTTTGAAGATAAGGTACAAAAAAATTGGCGCTATCAAGCTGACAGAAGTTGAAGACTCTTATGCTGAAGGTGAAATAATAAGCGGATCGGGATTTAATGTGGGAGATATTGTTAGATAGCCCGAAAAATATAAAATCTTCTCCCAATTCCCTGACATTGTAACCTAAGTTGAAGTGATGTGGCGAACTGCCACAGATATACTAAGTTGCTCAGGAAAAACCTCTTGAAGGACTGGGAGCACAACCGCCGCTACCTGAAGAATTAATATGACATGTAGAGCTAATCAGCCTCTTTACTCTTATATCATCGCATTTGGGGCATTCAATACCCTCGTTATCACTTGTGAAAACCAGTTTCTCGAAAATGTGGTTACACTTCTCACACTTATATTCATATATAGGCATAAAAAACCTCCTATTTATTAGAACCGCTTATCCCTCATTCAAAAATAGTATCTAATATATAATATGTCAATTTCTAATGAATTTTAAATAATGGTTATGAAATTTTTGGGGTATTTTGTTTTTGACCCAT
>JAIVWD010000231.1:0-5887 GCA_049190315.1 Deltaproteobacteria bacterium
CAAGTAAGTATACATAGGGCTCGGTAAAAAATAACTTGGTAGAATTTGCGCCCGAATTTGCCGTAGATTTAATCGATCTGATTGAGCAAAACCGCAGGAATAGCGAGCTATTTCGAGGACTTTTGCGATTGAAGATCGGTTAAAGATATGGTGAAGTCGGGATGCAAAAATGCCAAGTTATTTTTTACCGAGCCCTAAATGTCAAGAAAAACTCTTTAATAATCCAAAAGCCTTGATTTTCACATAATTTTTTGCTTTTTGCTTGACTTGAAATATCAGGCAATTTATATGTTTAAAATATCTGTTGATAAATATTGTTATTCTTGTTAGCTACACCTTAATTTTTTAGGGCATTAAGGGCAAATCCTCATAAAAAGATTGAATTAAATTCGCAGGGGAAAAATTATGACTTGGGATTGGGAAAAACTAAAACAGCAACAAAAGACGGGCGGAAGCGGGGTTCCTCCGCAGGTTGATGAAATCCTTAAAAACATCAAAAAATTCAAGTTGCCTGGCGGACCGATTTTAATTATTATTTTGATAGCTCTATTTTTCGGTTCATCTACATTTTTTACGGTTGGAGTTGATGAGGTCGGAGTTGTTCAGCGATTTGGTAAATATGTTCGTGTTTCCCAGCCCGGTCTTAATTTCAAGTTGCCGACAGGAATTGAGAAAGTAACAAAGGTTAAGGTAAAACGTGTTTACAAAGAAGAGTTTGGCTTCCGGTCCCCAAGTGGTGAAGCTAGAAGACTTTTTGCATCCGGCGGCGGTGGCACTGAAAATAAGAATGTGTCTCTCATGCTTACCGGAGATCTTAATGTTGGCTTAGTGCCATGGATTGTTCAGTACAAGGTAAAAGATCCCTATAATTATTTGTTTAAGGTTCGAGATCCCCGCAAGTTGCTTATAGATATGTCCGAAGCCTCTATGCGGCTTGTAGTTGGAGATAGAAGTATTAATGAGGTCATAACAAAGCGGGAAGAAATAGCCGTTGAAGCTCGACAGCATTTGCAGGCGGAGATGGACAAGTCGGAAACCGGTATAGGTATTGTAACAATAGAGATGAAAAAAACAAATGTTCCTGAAGCGGTACAGCCCTCATTTAATGAAGTAAATCAGGCTGTACAGGAAAAAGAAAAATTGATCTATCAGGCAAAAGAGGATTATAACAAGGAAATTCCTCAGGCAAGAGGGGAGGCAGAGAGAACCCTTAAGGCGGCTGAAGGCTATTCTCTTGATCGTATTAACCGCGCAAAGGGTGATGCTTCAAGATTTGTTGCCCTTTATCAGGAGTATGTTAAGGCAAAGGATATTACAAGAAGGCGGCTGTACCTTGAGACTATGACAGATATTTTCCCAAAACTAGGTCATAAGTATATAATAGATTCTGAACAGAAAAATTTATTACCTTTACTTAATCTTGGAAAAAATGGTGTGGCGAAATGAAATCCAAAGGTTTTATTATAATAATTGCTGTAATCGCATGTCTCCTTGTTTTTACTTCAGCTTATATTGTGGATGAAACAGAACAGGTTGTTATTACTCAGTTTGGAAAAGTCATGGGCGAGACTAAGCAGGCGCCGGGTCTTTATTTTAAAGTTCCTTTTATTCAGCAGGCAAACTACTTTCCTAAAAACCTGTTGCACTGGGATGGGGATCCAGGTCAGATACCAACTCTGGATAAAACATATATATGGGTTGACACATTTGCCAGGTGGAAAATCGTTGATCCGGTTAAATATTTCCAGACAGTCGGCAACCTAATAAGCGCTCAGGGAAGGCTTGATGATATTATTGGTCCTGCTGTTAGAAATTTTATTAGTTCCTATAAACTTATAGAGACAGTCAGAACTACCAACAGAGAGCTTGATACTTTTGAAATAGGGCTGGAAGATGTTAAAAAAAGATCTGCATCTGTTATCAAAACAGGCAGGCAGAAGATTACAGAGGGAATACTGAAGCAGGCTAAGCCCAAACTTGAAAAATTTGGTATTGAGCTGGTTGATGTTAAGATAAAGCGCATTAATTACGTAGAGCAAGTAAGAAGAACCGTTTATTCCCGAATGATTGCAGAACGAAATCAAATTGCAGAGAAATTCCGTTCCGAAGGTCAGGGGGAAGCCCGTAAGATACTGGGTGAAAAAGAAAGGGATTTAAAGCTGATTACCTCACAAGCATACAAAGTTGCCCAGGAAATAAAAGGTAAGGCTGATGCTGAGTCGACAAAAATATATGCCAAAGCATATGGGGTGGATCCTGAATTTTATTCATTTATCAAAACGCTTGATGTTTACGGCCAGGCGCTTGATAAAGACAGCTCTATTGTTCTTTCAACTGACTCAGAGTTCTTTAAATATCTAAAAGGGTATAAGTGACAGGCCAAAGGGCAAAGAATGAAAAATAAAAAAGCACCGACTCCTTGAAGCTCGGTGCTTTTTTCTAATTTCCATAAGAGAGTACATATACCATTATTTGCCTTTTCTTCTCTGATGGCGTGTGCGTGCCAAAAGCTTTCTGTGTTTATGTTTCCTCATTTTTTTTCTTCGTTTTTTAACTACACTACCCAACAAATCACCTCCATTCTGTATTTAATTACTCAAGTTTCGCACCCACTAATTCCTATGAGCCTTCTCTGGCAGGGCAGGTATTAGATAGTTTTTTTAAAAGAGCAAAATAATATGATTGATATTCTAAACCACTATACCTTGGGATTTGACCAGGACAGGCACATAGAAGGTTTTTCACCAGGGATAAAATGCCGTGCATGTCTCGCTCCTTACAAACTGAGTGGGTATGGTGCCGTTGCCAAAACCAGAGTGAACATATTTTGCTTTTTAAAAAAACTATCTAACACCTGCCCCTTAAAGCTTTTGTTGCATAGAGGGGGTGCGAAACTTGAGTTATAATTATGAGAAACATGACATTATGGAAAAAGTCCTTTTACAAAAAGCAGATTCCAGATTTAAAGACGAGATTGCTCAAAAAATAGGCATAGAAGAAATTAAGCCCTGCTATACATGCGGCTCATGCACAGGGGTTTGCCCGGTGCGGAAAGTAATAGAGGATTTTGATCCGCGGCGCATTATACATATGATAATTTTGGGAATGAGAGAAGAAGTTCTTTCATCGGATCTGATCTGGTTCTGCTGCTTATGTAACAGTTGTTATTTTGTTTGTCCGCAAGGCATTAGATTCAGCAGGATAGCCGCAGAACTACAGAAAATGGCGCTATCTGAGAAATATGTTGATGAAAACTTCTTGAAAAGACTGGAGCCTGTTAACAACTATTTGAAGGATTTATGCCGGTTAACGATGTTCAAGAAGGTGAATGAAGGTTTTCGGGGTATACACACAATGCCATGCTGGCAGAAAGATACAGTGAAAAAGAGTGTCTAAAGTGCACTAAGGTGCCTAAAATGCCTAAAGTTAAGGTATTCTGCTTATTTTAAAGTTACAAGCAACTGAAGAAAAATCAAAATTGGCAGCGCAAAAGGCGCATTCCTTAACTTTAGGCACTTTAATATACTTTAGGCATTTTAGGCACTTAACGGCATTTGAGGAATAATGTAAACAAGCCACTTCTTATGGGGATGTCAATTTGATTCGCTTAAGGTTTATATATGAATATTGAAAAAGTTGACAGAATTTTAGAAGAACATGAATACAAGCATTCGGCAATAATCAGTATTATGCAGGATGTTCAGGGTATTGAAAATTATCTTCCCGAAGATACTCTTCGTTATATTTCCGAAAAGATGGAACTGAAGCTTACAAGGATTTTTGACATTGCCACATTTTACAAGACCTTCAGCTTAACACCCAGGGGACGTCATACAATCAGGGTTTGCAGTGGGACAGCATGTCATCTTGGTGGTGCTGTGAAAAATCTGGAGCAAATTCAAAGGACAATAAATATTCAAGAAGGGGAAACTACAGATGATCGTATGTTTTCTCTTGAGACTGTTAACTGCCTGGGGGCATGTGCCCTGGCTCCTGTGATGGTAATTGACGAAGATTACTATGATGCAGTTAATCCCGGGAAGATAGAAAAAATTTTATCCCATAGACTTTCAGAACCGGAGAGATAGCGGGTTGAAACAAATTAAAACCATATCAGATCTTGAAGATTTAAGGAAATCCATTCTTAAGCAAAGAGACCCGGAGAAAATTACTATCAGGACGTGTCTCAGCACTGGATGCAGGGCAAAAAAATCGATCAAGGTTATTTCTGCTTTGGAGGATGAGTTAAATAATCAAGGTCTTCAGGAAAAGGTAGAAATTAAAAGAACCGGATGCCATGGCTTTTGTGAAATGGGTCCTATTATGGTGATAGAACCGGCAAATATTTTCTATCGTCAAGTTACATCCGAAGATATAGCGGATATAGTTTCCGAGACAATTTTAAAAGGCAATATTGTTAAGCGGCTTTTGTGGAAAGACGCCGGAACAAAGGAATATACAAAAACAGAACAAGAGCTTCCTTTATATAAAAAACAGAAAAAGCATATATCTTATAACAGCGGCAAGATAGACCCAACTGATATTGAAGACTATATTGCAGCAGATGGATATTCTGCTTTGTGTAAAGCCATAAGTGCTATGACTCCGGCAGAAATAGTGGAAACAGTAGTTGCCTCAGGCCTGCGGGGAAGGGGAGGGGGAGGATTTCCGACAGGTCTTAAATGGAGGATATGCAGTGCTGCCCCAAGTGATATAAAGTATATCATTGCCAATGGTGACGAAGGTGATCCCGGAGCTTTTATGGACCGCAGCCTGATGGAAGGTGATCCGCATCGTATTATTGAAGGCATGATAATAGCTGCTTATGCCATAGGTGCAAGCCAGGGATTTCTTTATGTAAGGGAAGAATATCCAATAGCAATTGAGCATTTATCAATTGCTATACAGAAGGCCGAAGAATATGGTCTGCTGGGAAACAATATAATGGGCACTGGATTTGATTTCAATATATCAATAAATAAAGGAGCCGGTGCCTTTGTATGTGGTGAAGAGACAGCACTTATAATTTCAATTGAGGGCAAAAGCGGCACACCACGGTCAAGACCTCCTTACCCTGCTTTTGAGGGATTATGGGGAAAACCTACAATTATAAATAACGTGGAAACTTTTGGGAACATAACGCAGATTATTTTAAAGGGCGCTGACTGGTATTCTAATATTGGAACCACAGGAAGCAAGGGAACTAAGATTTTTTCTCTGGTCGGAAAGGTAAGAAATACAGGTTTGGTAGAAGTTGAGATGGGAACGACCCTTAGAGAAATAATCTTTGATATAGGAGGGGGGATTAGAAAAAATAGACAATTTAAGGCGGTTCAAACAGGTGGCCCTTCCGGAGGTTGTATTCCAATCAGCAAGATAGATATGCCGGTTGATTACGACAGCCTTAGAGAAGCCGGGGCCATTATGGGCTCTGGTGGTATGATCGTTATGGACGAAACATCATGTATGGTGGATATAGCCAGATATTTTCTTAACTTTTTGTTGTTTGAATCGTGCGGCAAATGCGTCCCATGCAGGGAAGGCTTGAAACAGATGCATTATATTCTGACGAATATTTGCGAAGGCAAGGGAGAAAAAGGAGATATTGAGGCTCTTACCGAACTTGGCCATTTTATGATTTCGACTTCTTTGTGCGGTCTTGGCGCAACTGCGCCCAATCCTGTTCTAAGTACTCTGCGCTATTTTCATGATGAATATGTTGCTCATATTTATGATAAAAAATGTCCGGCTGGTGTTTGTAAGAATCTTTTTGAATACATGATTGACGAAACATTATGCAACGGTTGTACGCTATGCAAGGTTAAATGCCCTGAAAAAGCGATTTCAGGTGAAAAGAAAAAACCACACAGAATAGATACAGCAAAAT
>JAIVWD010000232.1:0-5876 GCA_049190315.1 Deltaproteobacteria bacterium
TTCGATTAATAAGCACCATATGGGGCGGAGACCTCACGGTCACAGATATAGACTTTCAGATAATTAATTTCACTGTGTTATCAGTCGTCGACGTATAACTAATACGCCTTCCTCCTTCTGGCCTTGTGAAATTAATTATCTGAAAGTCTATAGTGTCCGAACGAAAATTGCTATTTCCCCCAATTTCAGCCTCAAACTATTAAAGGTCTCGTTCTACCTGGATGCAGGTGAGGCCGACTTCTTTAAACCTAAATTGAGCGATTTTTTACTCGACCTGCACCAATCTCTTCTCGACATATCCATTGGTATGCCTACGCTTTTCGCAAACCTTGCTGCATCAAGATCTCGGCACATTTCTTCGCAAAAAATCGCTCAACTTAGGTTAAATTCTTTTGAACAGGTTTTTTCTTTTATTCATGCTTTGTGGAAAATTCAGGTATTAATTCCTTTAGCCATACTTCAGCTTCAGCCTTTGATCTGAATACTTTTGTTTTCCAACCAATTTGATCTACAAAGACTTCCCACATTCGAGTAAGACCAAACATAACATTTTTTGAGGCTATTAACGCAACAACAACGTCTGGATTTATCTCAGCAGCTATTTTATCCATGCCGGCTTTTGCTCTTATATTTTCAGCTTGCATAGATGCTTTATCAATGGATGTAAAGTCGATAACTGCATACTTAATCTGCTTTAATATCTCTTCGGATTTGAAAGTTTCTTTGCTTGCTTCTAACAAATCCTGCCCGGTTACAACCCCTTGTCCAAGCCAGCAAACTCCTATCCCATCGTCAAAGTAGCTGATCTCAATTGACATATATCCCTTCCTCCTGCGATCTAAGGGCTCGGTCAAAAATAACTTGGCATTTTTGCATCCCAACTTCACCATATCGTTCATCGATCTTCATTCACACCTGATCTTAGTAAAATTGGCCTCGAAATAGCCTGCTATTCCTGCGGTTTTGCTCAATCAGATCAATGAAATCTACGGCAAATTTGGGCGCAAATTCTACCAACTTATTTTTGACCGAGCCCTAATCCATTTCTTACCGGCAGGTGTGGAGCGACAGCGGAACACCATTCAGGTGAAGAAAATTGTGTACGCCCGGCATGGGCGTGAACTTATGGGGTGAAAGATTCCCCTATACATGAACCCTGTTAATATTTGATAACTACTCAGGTGGATAGGCTGAAGGCTGAAGACTGTTAGGAAAAAGCGCAGTTTGAAGCCATGTTTGGTGCAATAATCAGATGTTTCCGCTAAAGTACGGCAATCGTGCTTTTCTGACCCCTTCAGCCTTCAACCTAAACAGCTTCAGCCTGACTACGTGAGTAGTCACAATATTTGATACATTAGCAAAAGTATTAGCCGAAAGCAAGGGCGGAATTGTGAGGTTCTGTCTGAGGGCGGAGCGACATCATTATTCGACATTGGATGTTCGATGTTGGACGTTCATTTTTTAATGTGCTCGATGTCCGGTTGATGGGGTCTGATTTAAGATGCTATCCACTTTCTGATACCTGGAACAACATCCTTTTCCCATCTGTTTGTAACACGCAGGCTTATAAAGTGTTTATAAAGATTGTTCATTAAAACAAAAATCTTTTCATAAAGAAAAACCTTTTCAAGTAAAATCCCTTCAATATCCCCCTTTGTTTCAACAGGCCCTGTTTCCGGTGTTTTAAGGCTTGAAATATTGAGGCTCTCACCTTTTATATTAAATCGCCATTCATTATTGCCTGCTTTGTAGATAAGATTGAGTTCGGTTACAACCGCTCCTTTTTGCAGGGAGAGGATTCCTTCTTCAAGACCGGCCTTGTCGCCTTTTATTGTAATGCTTTCAGTTGAATCGTTTTTATTGTTTTCAAGCACAATACAATTTCCAATATCAAGGGATACAAGTTCTTTGTCTGATTCTTTCAGTATATCCTGCTGGTTTTCCATGACGAACCACAGCCAGGTGAGAAATTCATAGCCTAAAAATTTATATCGATTGTAAGATACAGATACATCAAGCATGTGCTACTCCATGAATTTTGTGGGCGAAAGTTGCAATAAAAGATCTCGATCAGCATCTGAAAGGCCGGACATAAGATCGGCAATAGTGTATGGGAAGAGCCTGATAAGGCTGAGCCTGAATGATTTTGAAAACAGTGTTTCAAGTTCTTCATTGGCAGCTTTCAGGTTTGAGAAAAACCACAGCCATGATTCTTCCATGTTCCAGATCAGATCATAAATATTGGGCGTGGCTGGAATGCGAAGGCTGAGAACATCAATCACATGATCTTTTATGGACTTTTTTTCGTTTCTTGATAAATGTTTCCGGCCGCTTTTCTCAAGTTGTCCGGCCATTTCAATGGCATAGTGTTTTTGTATAATTTTGGGCGGTATTGATTTCCTGTCCAGTCTCATTGAAAAAACCAGATATGGACCGATTACAAAGGAGGAGCTTTCAAAATCAGGGATATAAGGATTTTCAAATGATGTCCATCCGACAATTTTTTCCGCGTGATTATCATCTATTTCCTGGATGGCATTTTGTGTAAGGCCGTTGTAAACTTTTTCAAGAACAGGTTTTTCAAGATTGCCTTTAACTTTATAACGCGTAACAGATACTGAAGAAGATAATAGACCCATAATTATTCTAACCTTTGCTATCAAAAAATGGCGAAAGACGAAAAAAAGTTCCGGCCTTAAATTGAGACCTTTGAAAAATGCTCAATTTTGTTCAAGTTCAAGGAAGGCGAAAATTTTAAATGCAGGAATACAGCTTAGCTTATAGCTGATGGCTCTTAAGCTCATAAGATAAAAAGGCATAACAGCTTATCAGCTCAGCATCTTAGGGCTTGTAAAATAATAACTTTTACAACTTCATATGTTTATTATTATTCTGTTGGAGCAATTGTGTAGTTCCATTCTCCATGGAATTCATGACGTTGAATATTTATTTTGTCGAATTCATCATTCGATATTTTTAGCCCTAACGGGTATTTATTTGTATCTAAACGAGCAGCTACTTTTAAACCTTTTTGGGTCTTTGTATTGCTTATCAAATTAATTACAACATCATGATTGATTAATGGCTGACCTTTCCAATTCATACTAATAAATGAAAATAGTCTATGTTCGATTTTATTCCATTTACTGGTACCAGGAGGCAAATGACAAATAGTGATTTTGATGTCAAGTTTATTTGACAATCTTTGCAACTCGTATTTCCACATCCTGCGGTTGTAACCATTACTTCCACCGCTATCAGCACAAATTAATAAATCTTTTGTGTTTTTATAACGATGTTGCCCCATGTGTTTCCACCACCGATATATGCTTTCAACAGCAAAAACGGAGGTTTCATGATCTGTCCCAACATTTACCCAACCTAGATTTTGTTTAACATCATATACTCCGTAAGGAATCGCAACCCCTTTTTTAATATCTGGAAAATCATGATCATCTACTTTTCGAGGTTTTCCTTTTGGACGCCATTCCTTGCCTTTATTGAATCGATTCCCAAGATGTTCTTTCTTCTTAGCATCTACGGAAATAACAGGATTATTGTTTGCAAAATACTCATTTATTTTGTTGTTGATATGTTCAAATTGTTTGTTTCTGTCAGGGTGTTGTTTTTTGTTTAATGACTTACTGTTCGACTGTAAACTATAGCCTATATCTTGCAATATAGTTGCTATAGTTTGATGTGAAATATAATAGCCTGCTTCGTTGAGTTCTTTTTCAATTTCTCTTGTGCTTTTTATTGTCCACCGAAGCGGGGACATCGGATCCCCTGTCGTGGCAGGTTCTATTATTGATTCTATTTGCTTTTTGAGTTTTTTGTTTTCTCGATGAATTGATTTTGGTCCACCGCCTTTGCCACGAACTGTTTTTTCGTGATCTATATAATCATTACTGTTTAATTCTTTAATCCCCTGTGAAATAGTTGGCCTTGAAACACCAGAAAATTTTGATATTTTACTAATTCCTCCATACCCTAAACTCTGTGCCTCACTGGCCAAAAATATTCTTTTTTGCTTTTCATTTAAAATGGGTAAAATTTTTTGAATTTTATTTCTGAGAGTATCATTGTCCATGCAAGAAACATAAATCATATTGATTCTAAAAACAAGCTCAACTTGTAAAGGTTATTATTTTACAATCCCTTATCTCCCCGGCTATTGAAATATTTTGGGGCGGAACACTTTCCACAAAATCAAGAACTTTATCACGGGAACCTCGATCAATTATTAAATGTAGCTTTGAGCTTGAGTTACTCTCTTCTGTTTTCAATTCAATTCGTTCTATACCACCCCTGGGTGTTATGCACCTGGTTATTCTTTCAAGATGGGGTGCCAAATGAATAGCAAGCGTTCGGTCTGCATCGTTTGATATGGATTCCTGATTTTCTCCTCTCCTTCTAAATAAAATACAGGTCATTGAGGTAAACAAATTGGCAAGCACACTGATCCCAAAGGACCGGAAGCTGTCAGACAGCAAAAAGGCTCGAAGTTCCGGCTGAGCTACCATATTTATTAGAATATCAAGACTTCCTTGCTTTACTTTGGCAAGGTGCCCTTGGACAAAAAGGCGTCGATAGTAATGTTCAATGAGATAAGTTTGCGATGTATACTGTTCTAAGGGGATTTCTCGCCTAATTTCGTGACTTGCACTTATATTCAAGAGTTCTTGGCTGCTTTGTAGGAAACGCCCTAAATGATAAATATTGACGCCTACTTGATCTATTAAATTACCTTGAAGCTTTATTCTCAGTAACGGATATTCATCATTCATATCAACTCCGGTAACACTGGTTATTCATGAACGCTAATGCCGAGTTGAGCTGCAAAATTGCTTGTATAACGGGTACGAAGTGGCTGGTTATGCAAGCAATTTTGTCAGCTCCAACGGTTCGTTCGCGCCGCCTGCGGCGGCGTGGACAAATCGGGGGAGCGCAGCTCAACTCGGCATTCGCCCCGCCGCAGGCGGGGCGAACAATTTAAATGTTAAGAAATAAATCAATGATATTGGATATCAATATATTATTTCTTGATTTTAATCATATATTAATATGAGCCTCTTGCAGAAACACATGTAACCACATTGCCTTCGCTATATATTGTGTAGCAGTGTGGGCTATGGCACATTATGTAGTACTACTCTGTAGATTCTGTGTTGTTTCTTCAAAATGTTTAATATAGCATAATTTTAATGGAAAAACAAGAATTTTATAACTACAAAAAACCTCGCAAACTGCTTGATCAGGTGCGCAATATCATGCGTTTGAAACACTATGCTTTTCGCACCGAGAGTACTTACATAAGCTGGATCAAACGGTTCATCCTTTTTCACAAACAAAATCCACTTCCTTTTTGCCCATCTTTCCGACCATTACCTCGTATCCGGCTGATCTTAAATGTACATAAACAATATTTTCCAGCATTTTATTGATGTCCATGGCCTGAAAGCCCACCAAAGCGTGTCGTAGGCCGAGATCCTCAAAATAGTATTTTTCGCCGATTTCAAAAATCTTTTTCCCGACAATATCCATTCGGCTTGCCCGGAAAACCAGAAAAGCAGTGGTAAGATAGGAAAGATAGTCAAGTACCAGGTTATGAGATACATTGATCTTTTGTAACTTTAGATCGGGCAAGGGTGGCCTGAAGTTATGATGCATAGTTGTGGAAGTTATTTCGTTCACGTTCCTAAGAATTTACTTGATTATATGAAACAGTTGAGATAAAAGTATAAAATATTTGCATAAAATATTTGCAGGGGTGCCTGTCCGGCTGAGAAAATACCCTTTGAACCTGACCTGGATTATACCAGCGTAGGGAGCGGAAACTAAAATTTTGTTACGTTTTCATTTTCAAAGGGCCATAT
>JAIVWD010000233.1:0-5796 GCA_049190315.1 Deltaproteobacteria bacterium
GCTCTGCTATTATGATGCAGGGCTAAAGCCCTGCGCTACGCTATGAGAGAGAATGCACGCAAAAAAGTTACACTCATATCAAATTGACAACCAGAATAAAGAGGCAATTGTGTATGCGGTTGGACACCGCAGGGATATTTATGAAATAGTCACTGAACTTGTAACGGGACACTGATCTACGTGACATCCCGGCCGCTGTCCCTCTTGTATTATTTTTGCAAAACAAGCGAAACCCAACCTACGATAAAAAAAGTATTACACAGAATCAATCAGTTCTACAAGAATATCATATTTTTCTTCTTTGTTAATTGATTTTAATATTGATCGTATTTCTTCAGAATCGAATGGATAATTATCCAATTCCATGGATTTAAGTAAAAGTACTATATCAGCCTGATCTTTTGGTTTGTTTCTTGTTAACTTTGAAACAATAAGATACTCAGGTCTTGCAATTCTAAGAGGTATTATTTCTCTTTTACAGGGAAAGTCGATTGTAATAGCTGAATTGATAATATCAACATAATAGGATGGAATTCCTTTTAAATCGCCAGGCTCTATTTGATAATTCAAGTTAAAACGTCGTGCGCCTTCCTGGACAACAAATCTTTTCGTAAAGCTGTGAAAGGTATAAATCCCGGTAGTATTTTTAATTATAAAATTAAACCTTTTAATTAATTCTGTTGGGTCATAATTAAATGATATATCAATATCACCGGTTTTTCTTAGAACAAGTGACAACCCGTTAATATCTTTTACTGAACTCAAACAAGCATTTTTCATTACAATAGATGTTGCATATATCTGAATAGCCCCTCCCCCAACGATTGCATAAGGGATATTACTGAAATTTCTATAAATGATCTCCAATACATCCAGAAAAATATCGTCTCTTATTGTATATGCATTTTGCTTTTTCATTAAACTCAAGCTCAAATCCAGGCATTTTCTGTATAGCCAGAATGATCAAAAAAACAGGATAACGTTCGGTATTTTCTCATCTCCTACGCCCATATCTCAGACAAATCTATCTTTAACCCTTTAAGAGTCCTGCTTTCAAAAATATCATTTTCAGTCAGATATTCCGGCTTATCATATTTTACTCCCTCAAGGCAGTAGATCATGGCATACTTTGCATCAGGATTAATAATCCAATATTCTTTGACACCATACTTTTCATAAAGCAATAGTTTCTCGGTATGATCTTTATAGGTGTTTCTGATACTAAGAATTCGTACAAAATAGATCAAATCAGGGTAACACTTTCTCCCCAGAAATGCAGGAGGAAGTGTAATGAGCAAGAAGCAATTTAGTCAAGAACAAAAACTTAAAATTTTAGAAAGCGCTGAGAAATTGGGAGTAAGGCCTGCCGCGGACATTGCAGGTATCCATTACACAACGGTATACGAATGGCGCAATCAGCTCATAGCCAGGGGAAAGAAGGCGTTTGTTGAACATCAGTCCGCTATCCCTGGACGGGGCATTAAACAGATTACCCCCGGGCAAGAGCAGGCGGTGCTCAAAATCTGGCGGGACAACGCCGGCTATGGTCCAGGCCAAGTCCGCAATCAGCTTCGCCGTCAGGGCATTACGATTTCCATCCGCACTGTGCGAAGGATCATGCAGGCCAACGGCTATCAGGTTCCCGGCAAAAAGAAACACGATCAGCCTGCTCAGCGTTTTGAAGCCACCCGTCCGCTGGAATTGGCTCAGATGGACATTTTGGAATTTTTCATTAACAAGCTCAAGATTTACCTGATTTTGCTTTTGGATGATCATTCGCGTTTTATTCTTGGCTTCAGGTTGCTTGAGTCTACTTCAGTTGATGCCGTAATCGAGGTCGTTGCCCAGGCCGTGGATCGTTATGGTAAAATGGAGGAAATTCTTACGGACCGTGGTTTTGTGTTTTACTCATGGCGTGGGATCAACCGTTTTGAAAAGTTTTTGCAGATACAGCGTATCGACCATACCCATGCCCGACCCCATCATCCACAGACCCTGGGCAAGGTTGAGGCCTGTAACCGTCGAATTAAACAGGAACTGATTGATCAGCATCACTTTTCCAATTTCCATGAAGCCGAGACCGCGATCGGCAACTGGGTTGAGCATTACAATTATCAGCGCACCCACCAAGGGATCGGCGGCCTTTTAGTGCCGGCAGAGCGCTTTCATGGGCAGGCGGATCAAGTGCTGTCGGCTATTAAAAAAGGCATCGACATAACGGATTGTCATGGTTATACTTTTTCTGGTATTGAGCGAAGCATTATGAACCTGGTGCTGGAGCCGCATGGAAAAGTAACGATGTACATCCTGGGCCGGCCGATTACATTGACAGGAGGTGCCGATGTCACAACCGCTAAGTCCCGATGAAGTTGCTTCGGTGATCCATGGCCGCAAGATTCTCAAGGCCAAGGGTTTTGACCTGGGCACGGATATCAAGACGCTGTGTCAGGCAGCAGGAATATCACGCAAGACCGGCTATCAACGAGCCCAAAAGCTCATGGAGCCCGCTGTCTCTGAGGAGCAATCGATTTACACCGAGATCGAGCGACTGCGGGCTGAACATGAAGCGCTTAAGAAACGTTTTGACGATGTGCGTTTTGAGAACGAAGGGCGAAAGATTGCATGGGAAATTCATGAGGTTGATAAACTGCTGGCTGAAAAAAAAAGCACTACGGCCAAGCGCAAAAGAAAAAGGCGGTAGATTTTTTTCGGAGCGAAAAACGCCATGTTCGAGAAAGCGCCTGGGTATTGTCTGTTTCCATGAGCACCTTGAGTGGCTGGAACCAGGGGTTTGATGAGAAAATGAATCCGCTGATCGTGCCAGAGAACAGGGGAAAAGCAAACAAGGTCACAATAAAAATCGTAAAGCGCATTGTTGATAAGGCCAAGGCAATGAAAGACCAGAGAAAGACAATCCGGATAAAGCAGTTTACCAAAGCACTGATAGAGGAAGATAAGATTGTCCTTAGTTCCAAGACGGTTAATGAAATCCTGATTGCAAATGATCTTGCCGGCGCCAGGACACGCAACAAGCGGCCGAAGTTTTACCTGAGTCTGCGTCAAAGGATCCCCAACGGTCTTTTAAGTATAGACGGCAGTGAGTTTACCGTCTGGATCGGAGATATCTTTTTTAAGCTCAATGTGGAGCTTGCAGTGGATGTAGGAACTTTTACACATACGGCATTTAGTATTGCCGATACGGAAACAACTCGGCAGGTAATCAACGTATTGGAATCTCACATTAAAAACTGGGGCACCCCTGTCGGTATTCTGTGTGACCACGGCAGAGCCAATCTGAGCGAAGATGCCAGAGTATATATCAAAAATCAGGGTATCGAGCTGGTACCGGTCGGCCCGGGCAATCCCAAAGGTAATGGGACGGATGAAGGAGCGTTTAGCCAGATGAAAAACGTGCTGGGAAATATTTGCCTGAACATGTCATCGCCAAAAACCCTGGCTAAAAGTTTTCTGGAGGCGCTGATATCCGTCTATATTAATATGCGCAACCGTCTTTGTTTGCATGGAAAAAATGCCAGCCCCATAGAACAGATGGCCATGCCGGTCTCTGAGGATCAGCGCAATTTTGAGCGTCAGCGGCTTAAAGATCATAAAAAGGCTAAATTTGTTTGCGAAAAAGATCAGATCAAGCTGGACAGACTCCATTGGGTTATTGGCCATTTTGGGCTTGATGTAGAGCCTGAAGCGCTGAAGTACGCTGAACGGACTATCAAAGCCTATGAACTGGAAACCATCGGTGAAACAGAGACGGCATTTTTAAAAGCAATCCGCAGGAAATCGGATCGGAAAAATATTTCCTACTTTTTTGGTATTCTTAAAAACATCCAGCAGCAACGTGATGATGATGCTAAAAGGCAATATTGCCGTGAGCGCTACAATTATCAGATGATGCTTGAAATGCAGCGACGAGAAAATGATCAGCAATATCCGGTCACAATCGATCCTGTCATAGCTATGCTGGAAAGGGCTGTGACTCAAAAAACTCGATTTGTTAAAGAGCTGGCGATCAGAAGGGCTCGAGAGTGGACCCAGGAGCTAATGAAAGGATACAACTACCTTGGTGTACTTAAGAAAAAATTCTCTGATGCCTTGGGAAAGTTAAACCATTTGAGTCTGGAGCAAAAACAAAAAGTCTGGGAACTGATAGAACAGTTTCTGAATCCTAAAACCTCGGAGAAGAGTGTCACCCTCTTTTTGTAATTTTGTTCGAATTTTAATTGACCTATTACAGGTAAAGAGGTATGGTAGGGTTGTAATATTCGTTGTAATGTATTTTTGAGAAACCACGCATGATTCACCTATTATATATGATTTTGGAAAACATAACCGCCTGCACCACGCTGGCAACTTGAGTGCCGGTTTATCTTATTATTGCCACCTACCAGCATCCCCACGACGGGCTGGTGAGATAGGACGATATGTTGTGATGAACAAAAATACATTTACTGGGAAATATAAACGATTTGGTCAGGCATGGGAACAGCTTACATCAGGGATCACAGCCCCAACAGCAAAAATCTCTGATAATTGACTGATGGACAAGAAAGAAGAATTGAGTCACCAGATGCTATTTTTATCGATGCGCCTTGACCGGATTGCTTCAGCAATTCTTCCTTTAAAGGGAGTTATTATATGTTGAGAAAAAGCTGGCTCATATTAACAGTAATGATCCTGATCCCCTGTATCTCCAATGCAAAGACAGAAATAATATTTGCAAACCATAAATATTTAATGGGGGATAACGATTCTAAAAACGATGCAAGGCGAATGTGTTTTCTTGAAGCCAAGCGGAAGGTTCTGGAAAAGGCTGGTACTTATATCGAGAGCCATACACAGGCAAAGAACTACCAGTTAACTGAAGATGAGATCAATTCGTATTCTGCTGCGTTGTTGAAGATTGAAGTGCTTAATGAAGAATGGAAATTTATCGGTTCAACTATGGCAATTTTCATGTCTGTAAAGGCTGAAGTCAATACGGATTACATAGAAAAACAGTTGTCTAAAATCAAACAAGACATATCGTTACAGAAAAAAATCAAAGATCAACAACGCCAAATACAAGATATGGAGCATAAATATACTAAGCTACAGAAAGAGCTTGCCACAGCTGATTCATCAGAAGCCTTTTCATTGCGGAAAGAGCGAAACATCATTTTTAAGGAAATTAATGCTTTGCAGGAGAAAAAAATTCAAATCACATCACAGATTAACACAAAGATTAAAAATGTTTTAGATTATATTGAATTGGGAATGACACTATCAGAGGTTCAGTCGCTTGTAGGTAAACCACGCTCGATGATGGGTCAAAAATGGAATTATGGAAATGTATGGGTAATTTTTCAAGGTGGGGTCGTTGAATGCCTTGTAAGATCGGGATGCCAGAACATTAGCACTTTCGGCTGTGACTTCGAAAATACTTATGGACTTCGCAAATGTATCATCAAGTAGAATGGATAAATGTAACCTATTAATTCAGTTAGATATTATTATATGGCTGTGAGGCCACTTGAAGACACTATTCATAAAAAGAGATGCGAATTAATGTTGAAACAGGTTGTAACAGTTTGGTCCTCCTCCCTGTCAAGTTAAATAGTTAAGAGCCCCTTTGGTTGCCCCTTTAATAAATTGACAAAATCACATTGAGTTTATCCCTGAACGAAATATTGCCGAACTTCGCGGGTTCCTAAAAGGTATAAATCTCCTATTAAACAGTTGGAAAGGCAAACCTCTTGAAATGTAAGGAAATCGCTTTTTTCTTTCGTAAATATTCGGCCAACC
>JAIVWD010000234.1:0-5743 GCA_049190315.1 Deltaproteobacteria bacterium
CCGACCACTGCAGGTGACACTGAAGATCTGAAGGTTATTTTAAAAGTTCCCAATCTGGTTATGCTGGGTCTTTATGTGGAACGGATTCAGAAGATGCTTCTGCCTGAACCTGAGGACAGGGATGATGGCAGTGATGCTGCAAAACTGGTGTATCAGAAAGGGAATATGACGCCTTTGTGCAGATTTATGGAGGAAAGATATTTCAAGGTTTTTCATAACAGGGATTACAGGTGGGCTAATGAATTGACCATAAAAACTGCTTTTCTGACTCTTCTTTACAATGATATTATCTATATCATGGACTCTGAAAAAGAGATTGACCGCAGATATGCCGATCTGACCATGATTATCAGGCCGGATAAGAGATACGGCAAGGTATTTGATGTTCTGATTGAGTTCAAGTTTGTAAAGCTCAAGGATGCTGGAATGAGCGCTGACCAGGCAAGGGATCTGTCTGAAGATGAGCTGCGCCGGATTCCCGAGATTGTAAAGCAGATGGAAGATGGCGAAAAACAGGTGAAAGAGTATGGGGAAAAGCTTGAACAAAGACATGGGAACTTGCGGCTGCAAAAATTTGTGGTAGTGGCACTGGGGTTTGAGAGGGTATGTTTTAGCAAACTAAAAGTTTCAGTGATTACGAAATAATAATTCAATTCACCCGCGGCATCGACAATGACAGATAACTATCTTTTTTGTCTCGATATCGACGGCATCCAGAACTATATATTCAGCACAAACCGTCTGAAAACAATCGCCGGCGCAAGTTCGATCATCGACAGGCTGAATAATACTGAAACTGTTGAAAAACTGAAATACTACGGCTCCAACAATAACCCCAAAGCATCTGATGATTTTATTTACTATACTGTCCGTTCAGAAATGGAATAGTCTTTTCAAGATCAAAGAATGCAAAATTTCAATGTCGGTAAAGAATGACCATGATCAAAAAATTACAACTTTATTTCGGCATCCTTTCTTCAACATTTACAGATGCCAGCCATTAGCAGTTAGCTATTAGGTAAAAAGTTGTATAAAAACGGACTGTTAAGCTAAAGGCTAAACGTTAAAGGCTAAACGCTAACGGCTATACGCAGCTATACGCACAGATCATATTTTTTAAGGTAGTTTCCCCTTAAAAGTGTAAACTACTTTGGGCTAATTATGAAAAATGCCTTTATTGACGTCCTTCATTTGCCAGTTTACACTTTTTTGTCATTTCGAGCGAAGCGAGAAATCTTTAAGCCGTTGCTTTATAAGATTTCTCGTCGTTTCACTCCTCGAAATGACAATGAAGCGTGTCAACTACTTTTTGTCTGTAATGAAACATGCCGTTTTAATTCCTAAATCTTAATTCTTGAATACACATCATCATTAATACCTGAAGACTTTCCATTCTTTAAGTAATGATAGCCTGTAGCTGCAATCATGGCTGCATTATCGCCGCAGAGATCAATTGAAGGGATATGGACTTTAATTCCTTTTGGTTCAGCATCCTTAATAACTCTTGCTCTTAATCTGCTGTTCGCCGCCACGCCTCCAACAAGAGAAATCCGGTCGCAACCCTTTTCCATGGCTGCGCTTAAAACTTTATATGAAAGAACATCAACGACCGACTCCTGAAACCCGGCAAGAATATCGGGAGTCTGATCTTTATATTCATCACCGTGAGTCTGAATATAGCGGTTTACCGCAGTTTTTAAGCCGCTGAAGCTGAAGTCAAAGCCGGACTTATCAAGGTATGCTCGTGGGAAAACTATTTTCGACGGGTCTCCCTTTTTAGCCAGCCTGTCTATAATTAGCCCGCCTGGATATCCGAGGCCTATTGCTTTTGAGACTTTATCAAAAGCCTCGCCGGCTGCATCATCCCTTGTCTGCCCCATAAGTTCCATCTCTGTATGATCTTTAACATAATAGATGCTTGTATGACCGCCTGAAGCCAAAAGTGACACAAAAGGAAATGTCGGCGAATTTGATTCCAGAAAAACAGAATTTATGTGCCCCTCAAGATGGTTTACACCTATCCATGGAATACCAAGTGTATAAGCAAAAGATTTTGCAAATGAAAAACCTACTATTAATGAGCCTATAAGCCCAGGGCCCTGGGTTACAGCCAATGCATTAATTTGTTTAAAATTAATACCAGCCTTGCCGACAGCTTCCTTTACAATTGGTACAATGTCTTCTATATGTTTTCTTGAAGCAAGCTCAGGCACAACGCCGCCATATTTATGATGCACATCCACCTGAGAAGACACTACGGAAGATAAAATTTCAGAGCCGTCAACAACTATTGATGCAGCGGTTTCATCGCAGGATGTTTCAATGCCTATTATTATCATGATAAATAACTATTCGGGTTGTCAGGTTCACGGTTCACAGTTAGTTGATTTCTTTATTTTCCTGCCGACTGGCAGGTCTTATATCCTAATCATCCTGTATGTCCTGTCAAAAAAACAGATGGACTTTTTACAAAGCCATCAATCTTTATTGTTGAAAGATATAAACAGATTTCTTATCATATAATTTTAAAACAAAACAACTATAAATATTTATCGGAAATTTACAAAACTCGTATTACTTTAGATAATATGAAACAAACCGGATGAGCGTAAGCTTCAGGTGTGATACATTCAAAACAGGAAACTGTTTGAGCGTATTAGATATCGTTAAGAAAGAACCATGTACGATGTTGTCATTGTTTATTAAGGGCTTTTTGAATTGTTACTGATGTTTTCAGTCAGGGCATGTTCTTTCTTTACGATATGTTATACGTGAGTTTTTCATGTTTTTAATTTATCACACCTGAAACTGAAGCGAACAAGGCTGTCAGGAAGCTTCAACCTTCGACTTCAGCCTTCAACCTTCAACCTTTATTATATAAAACCATGAAACCTATTGTTGCAATTGTTGGCCGCCCAAATGTCGGCAAATCCACCTTTTTCAACCGCATTACCAGATCGAGAAATGCCATTGTCGATGATTTCCCTGGTGTCACAAGAGACCGGAATTACGGCGATGCTTCCTGGAATGGCATTGTATTTACCCTGGTTGATACAGGAGGTTTTTTGAGTGATGATAAGGATGATTTTGCAAATGAAATCCGCTTTCAGGTACTCCAGGCCATAGAAGATGCTGATGTTATAATTCTTCTGCTTGATGGCAAAGCCGGGATATCACCCTATGATAGAGATGTTGTCGAAATCCTCCGCACAACAAAAAAACCGGTTTTTTATGCTGTTAATAAAATAGACGGTCTTGAACAGGAGACAAATCTTTATGATTTTTACAGTCTTGGGATAAAAAAATTATATCCTGTTTCCGCTGAACACCGCTATGGTGTGCATGATTTTCTCGACGATCTGATATTAGCATTTCCAAAATATGACTCAGTGCAAACAGAAGATATGATAAAGCTCGCTGTCGTGGGCAGACCGAATGTCGGCAAATCATCTCTCATAAACCGCATCCTGGGTGAAAAACGCCTGCTTGTAAGCGATATTCCGGGAACAACTCGCGATGCAATTGACTCTGTCTGCAATATTAACGGAAAGCCATATCTTCTTATAGATACCGCAGGCATCAGACGTAAAGGAAAAGTATCAAAAAAGATTGAAAAGTTTTCAATAATCAAAGCTTTAAGGAGCCTTGACAGATGTGATGTTGCCCTTATCGTCATGGATGCAGACGAGGGAATTACAGAACAGGACATAAATATCGCAGGATATGCTTTTGAGAGAAAATGCAGTTGTATAATGCTGCTTAATAAATGGGATCTTGTTGAAAAAGACAGTAAAACTGCAAAAAAATATTATGAGCAATTAAAAATAGAGTCAAAATTTTTAAGTTTTGCACCAGCCATTACTATCTCTGCTCTTACCGGCCTCAGAGTTCCGAGGATATTCACGTATGTTGATGAAGTTTACGGCCAGTATGCAGCACGTATAAAAACCGGTCAATTAAACAGGATAATGGAACTGGCAATCAAAAAAAATGAGCCTCCACTCTTTCGGGGAAAACGGCTTAAATTTTATTATGCTGCCCAGGTGACTGCAAAACCGCCTACTTTCGTCTGCTTTGTAAACTATCCTGATGCAGTTCATTTTTCATACAAGAGGTATCTTATCAACCAGATCCGTGAACGCGCCGGGTTAGACAAAACCCCCATCAGGTTGCTCTTCCGCCAGCGGACAGGCCGGATAGAATTCGGCAAGAAGAAACGATAATCCGCAATTCCGTTCATACCTCGGAAGGTCATAAATTGCGGTTTTTTCGGTGAGCAATGAGCATCAAGAGCAAGGCGCGAAGGTGCGGAATAGTAGGGGCACGATGCATCGTGCCCCTACCATCTACCTGAGCAACGCAGCTATTGGTGTTCAGTGCCAGCGAAAAATCGCATGTTGTGGCCTTTCGAGGTTCACCGGTCTATGGTTCTAAAAGGATCGACTAATTATCTTGACACTTCTCCCTGCATGTCGTCATGAATCTGTCTTTGAGGACAAGAAAGGCTTCCACCACATCGGGATCAAAATGCTTCCCCTTTTCGTTTGCAATAATATCGACGGTCTTTTCGTGGGAGTAGGCATCCTTGTAAACCCGCTTTGTTGCAATAGCGTCATATACATCAGCCAGCGCGACAATCCGGGCGGATAGAGGTATTTCCTCTCCCTTGAGGCCTTTCGGATATCCTGTGCCGTTCCATTTCTCATGATGGGAATAGGCAATCCTCATTCCAATGGACAAAAACGATTGACCCTCAACCTTTTCGTTAACCTCCCTCAGGACATCCCCCCCTATTACTGGATGGCGTTTTACTACTTCGAACTCTTCTTTTGTAAGTCTTCCGGATTTCAGGAGTATCGAGTCAGGGATTCCCACCTTTCCGATATCGTGAAGAATGGATGTGAAGGAAATATCCTCTATGTATTTCTTTGTGATGTACTTTTTATATTTGGGTCTTTTGGAAAGCTCCTCTGTAAGCATCCTGGTATACTCCTGTATCCTTTCAAGGTGGGCGCCTGTCTCTTTATCCCTGTATTCTGCAAGTCTTGCAAGACCAAGAATAGTTCCGATCCTGGCTTGCGCGACGGCTCTGAGAGATTCAAGCAGGTCATTCGTCAACTTCTTTCGCTCGGTAATATCCCGGATCACCATCTGGAATTCGGCAAGTTTGTCCTCCTTTCTGATAGACCTTGCATTACACTCGACCTCAAAAACCTTTCCATGCCCGTTTACAATTCTGAATTCAAAATCTTTTACATCATTCCCGTTGATGAGTCTTGTGAGCATCTCACATTCCACCCTGGAACGATCTTCAGGATATACCCACTCCATAAATGTAAATTCGATATTATCTCCGTATGGAATCCCGGCAAAGGTATAGAAAAGTGGATTTGCCATGAGTATTGAGTCATCTTTGCCAACCAGTATTACAATATCGATAATATTTTCATAAAGCTCCCTGTAGCGCAGTTCAGACTCTTCCAGGTTCGTATAAAGCCTGGCGTTTTCCAGGGAGATGGCGATCTGGGATGTCAGAAGTTTGAGCATTTCCGTGCGTTCGATGGTAAACGCGCCGGTTGTAAGATTATTCTCCAGGTAGAGCATACCCCTGAGTTTTGATTTGTAAATAATAGGCTCGCATAAAACCGATTTAAGACGACTGGAAAGAATATACGGATCATTTGTGAAACGACCTTCAGTGGCGGCATCATTGAGAACCACGCTTTCCCGGGTCCTGGCTACA
>JAIVWD010000235.1:0-5727 GCA_049190315.1 Deltaproteobacteria bacterium
ATAATTTTTAAAGGTTCGTAGAACCACTGCGTGGACGCGGAACGGGAAAACGATAGCATTTTTATCTATTTCGCAGTCATTATTTATTATACATCTGTGAAGGCCCAGTTGTTTTCCCGTCCGGTCACGCAGAACGTTAGAATTTGAGATATGAATATAGAAAATCTTACAGTTGAAGAAATTTGTGAAAGAATCAATATCCAGGCAAATCTTATCGATTTACAATCAAAAAACAAAAAGAAAATAAATTCTGCATTAACTACACTTGCTACTATAACAAAATTAACCAAAAGAAGAGATGCTCTTTATGCCTTATGTGGATATTATTTATTAGAAATTGAGAATATTGATGAAATTGAATTTTTCTTCGATGCAATCAGGGGTTTAGATTCCATTGAATTATTAAAATTAATTTTAAAAGATATATCGGAAGACAGAAATATATTTAGGCGTAGAGTTTTCATAGATGATTTTTTACGTAAATTGTCAACATCTGTTATCAAAGCTGATGAAAAAGATAGAAATGAAATAATTCTATTAATAGAGAATTCCGTTTGGGGAGAAAAATTAAAGAGAAAATTTCTTTACCATATGGATATAGAAAAATTCTAACATCGCACTGGAGAGGGACCGGGAAAAGCCGCGCTATTTTTGAAATGCATTCGCAAATCACACTTTTTAGCTCTTTCATAGGCGTTTCCCAGCCCCTCAGCTTGGCGTTCTCCGTCATAATACTACTGTGGAAAAGTGAATATTATTGCCAAATAGTCCCTGATTATGTATTGATTATTGTATTATTAAAATATGAATGAGACATTCGAGAGAGTTCTGAGACTGATTGAACGTAAGGAAGTTATGATATCCGACCATGGTTATGATGAGCTTGCGGAAGACAACATTTTCGTCAGGGATATCATGGCAGGAGTTTCGGATGCATTAGTTATAGAAGATTATCCTGACTATCCGAAAGGTCCATGTGTATTGGTATTACTGAAAGATCGTTTTGACAACCCGATACACGTGGTTTGGGGAATTCCCAAGGACGTTTCTTCACCAGCCGTTTTGGTTACTGCTTACAGGCCCGATGCCGATCGGTGGACAACAGATTTTCTGAGGAGGATATAATGAAAAAAAGACGACGTACAAAGCTCGTGTACGAGGGACAATATGTTGCCGAGGTTGATGTCGAATTGATCGATATGAATAAAGGATGGTCCCCTTATTTATCTCTTGATGATGCATACAAGCTGGATGATATTCGCAATGCATTGCGGCTGGGTGACGTTAAGAGTGCGGCGCAACTTGCTCGCATTTTTACTCTCACCCCTATCGCAGTATAGTGATTTGCCGGAGAACAAGCGGATCAACTCTGACTGAAAAAGCCAGGCCATTTTTAGATTTCTACTCATTTCATCGTTTATAATTACTTCTTCACTTTTAACTATCTTTTTGTTTGCTTTTTCAGCAGATTATCCGTGTAGCGATATCAAACGGGAAAGGAAAAATAATTGGAAATCAATTTCGAATGTCAAAAGTGCAAAACGATTTTTGATTGCGACGTAGGGCAAGTCTCGATTGATGAAAAGGCAATGCGCCCAAGATTTGAGAAAAAACTGGTTTGTCCGAAATGTGGTGAATTAACAATGGATGATGTCCACCTCACAGAGCTTGGCCAGGGTCAGTTAACTGAAGCAACAATGGATTTCTGAAGAAAAGTCTAAGGGAACAAGAGTAAGGCTGAATCGCTAACAAACGGCTACACCGGACACCAGAAGCCGAGCCGCTTAGAAATACCCTTATAAAATTGATAGAAATTGGCTCTTAACAAATTCTGTGTAAGCTTCTGGCGCGAAACATACATTAGCAGAAACAAAGATAGCAAATGAAACTAGGAAAAAATGACATACCAGTTAAACTTAAAATATCTGGTAGGCAATTAAAGGAACTACAAAAGCATACATGGCAAATGTGTGAAGCTTTTGGGTTAGATGGAAAAATTGAAAATTATAAAGGCACCAGACCGATTTCATTATACAGTTGGGATTTGGATTGCATTATTGATGTACTGTATATGGCCCTGGATGATGAAAAAGAATATCCAGATAAGAAAGATGAGGGATATAAGAAGTTATATGAATTATATGTGAATCTAAAGAAGGCATACAAAGAAACATATGAATGTTGAGAAATCTGCTAACAAAAGGATTGAGCTGACCACAAAAGCCGAGCCGATTTTCTGTAAATTCAAAGTATTAGGCGGCTTTTGTGTCAGCTCATCCTTGACGTTAGTCCTTTCATCTGAAGGAAATTTATGGCAAGAAAAAACGAAACACTTATCAATTTGCTGACCCAGGTTCCTTGGTGGGTTAGTGTCGTGTTGGCTGCAATTTTTTATGTGGTCCTTAAATTCATCGTACCGGCTATTGAGTTTCAAAGTTTTGCCATTAAAGGTATTATCAATGCCGCTCCGCAGATTGCTCCTTTAGTTGCTTTCGTTATTTTAATCCCTGCTCCTGTTGCAGCCTTCAATGCTTGGCGAAAAAGAAAACTTCTCCATAGTCAAAAAGATCTTAATTCCGTTCGCTCCCCTTCAACGGTGAAAAGGCCGATTTCCACAGGCCACATCCAGGCAAGGAAGCCAAATTATACCAGGTACGGGGAGCAAAAGCTTTTCTTGAAAGAGCAGAACTAAAACCATGAATACAATGACATACAAAGGATATATAGCTAAGATTGAGTTTGATCCGGATGACAATATTCTTGTCGGCCATATCATTGGTATCAGAGACACGGTTGGGTTTCACGGTGAAACTGTGTCTGAATTGAAAGACGCTTTCTATGAGGCCGTTGACTTTTATCTTGAGAGTTGTGAGAAAGCCGGCAGAGAGCCGAATAAACCATTTTCCGGTAAATTTGTTGTCCGTCTTGATAGCTCCTTGCATGGTGAAATTGCTGCCGCTGCTGCAAAAACTGGTAAAAGTCTCAACCAATGGGTTGCTGATACTTTGAATCAAGTTATTCATGCTCATTAACTAAGTTGAGCGATTTTTTGCAAAGAAATGTGCCAAGATTTCTACACTGACGGCAGGCATTATCAGCTCACAAATACGGAAATAACATTTTTTCTTGCATTTACGTGTTGTATTGTAACGTGAATCAGGTCCTGAGGCTTTAAGTTAATACCGCTGGATATTGGCAGGTCACACTCAATCATATATTCAGTAAGCAGCACCTGATAATTTTCTTTTCGCCTGGAGAGAACGATAGCTTCTTGTTCCTCTCTGATTTTTCTTTCAAGATATTTTAATAACCAGTACCTGTGACGACTGCGTTGGAGCTTTGCTACATAACTCACGGGCTGTTCAAGGCGCTGTATTAAACTTTCTATTTCTTCCTTTGTGTAAGGCTCTTCTATCCCGAGAATTCCCCTCAACTGACGCTGTGTAATCAGGTCAAAACATTTACGTATCGGAGAGGTGGCGGTAACATAGGAACTTAATCCAAGGCCTGAGTGATTCTCTGCTTCAGGGCTCAAAATAAAACGGCTCAAGAATTTTCGCTGCATCCAGTTTTGAAAAAGTGTGCCTTCTTCTCCCTTATAGAGACGTTCCCTTGGTTCAGCCTGAGACCTGAAGATTGCCGGCATATCATGTTTCAGAAGGAATTCCGCCATAAGCCAGTTGGCCATGATCATTATTTCTGAAACAAGCATCCTTCCAGGGCTTTCTCTGTTTATTTTTGTAACATTTACCTTGTCATTGTCCAACCAGACGTTGATGTCAGGCAGAGATATTTGAACTGCGCCCCGCTTTAATCTTTTTTCCCGAAACTTTTTTGCTATAGCGTGAAGGATAAGCACTTCGTGATCTTCATTGGCAATTGTATTGACATCATAATAGGTTAGTTGCCTCTTAACCTTAACCAGGCTCGAAACAATTTCGTAATTGATTATTTCAGCCGATCTGCTTAATTTAATTATTATACTTATAGCCGGACGTATTTCCCCTGCTATCAGACTGCATAAATTTTCTGCAAGGCATGAAGGCAGCATCGGTAATTTTTGGTCAGGCATATAAATGGAGCTTCCCCGATTAACAGCCTCTTTGTCTATAATATCTTCTTTTTTAATGAAATGGCCGAGATCGGCGACATGAACGCCAAGACGATAATGATCACCTTTGTCTTCAATGTTTATGGCATCATCAAAATCAAGAGTTGATTGTCCGTCTATCGTAATTGCAGAGAGGTCGGTCAGGTCCAGCCTGCCTTTAAAGCCGGCAGGGTCTTTATGCCTGTCAACCAGGTCTGTTGCATTTTTCATGACCTCGTTAGAGAAGACGGTCGGGATTTCATATTTGTGCAATTCAATGTTTTCATTTTTATCCCAGACACCAAGCTTTACAAGGAACTGGAATACTATTTCTATGTTATCTATACCTGCTTTTTTAAGAATTTCTTTGCCAAGGGAGTAGTGCGGGCTTTCCTTTTGGAAGAGATAGCAGGATTTAAGAATATCCATGCATTCTGTTTTATCATCAGGCAAGTAAGGTTTTTCGATATCGAGCATTTTTTTTAGCCAGGCGGAGCCCTCATCTATAATACGATTTTTTCGGGCGGCTTCTTTCTGCTGGCAGGCAATCTGTTCTACCTGCTCCTCCGAATAAGGGGAAAAACGGTCGTGGTTAAATTTAAAATATGATCTGTTTTTAAAAAATGCTCTTACAACTGCGGATTCATGGTCATAAGTAGGACCATCCGGGAAACAGAATTCAGTCATTGTGGCAAGATCTATCCATTTTTTTTCTGCATTCAGAATTTCCCATAACTCCTTTATATCTATATGATTAATCAGGGCGTTACGTTTGCCGGCTATTTCCTTTAATGCCTCGACCAGCTTATATTTACCCATTGAAAGGTTAAGGTGCGTGTTGCATTTATGTGATAGCCGACCAGGCGACAGCTTGATTTCCCGATTGTTTTCAGTAAGAATCCTGAGCTTCTGTTTTTTGACTTCAAGAATGACGCCGCATATAATTTTCTGGTGGTCGATATATTCTACAATATTTCCTGTTTCCATAATAATAAATCATAACAATCAGGCATGAGAAAGTCAATGTTCCGCCTGATGTTGACCGGCATACGATTCTGTTATAAAAGATTTTGTAACTTTGTAACTTTGTAACTACTTGGGTTTACGGTTCACAGTTCACGGTTCACACCGACGGGTGCCATGGACAAACTTGTTTGTCCGTGCCCCTTTTCTGCCGAATAATGGGAACTGCCGGTAACAGAAGAATTTTAAAAAATGCACATGACCTCAATCATTGAAATACCGAACTATTGTTCTTTGTATCGACGTCATTTGCACGGACAAACAAGTTTGTCCATGGCACCCATTAGGTGCTGACAAGAAACTATAGTAGATCCTTTTCATGGTACGACATGTAGTAGAGTGTTGAAGTCGGTAGTCCATTACTCCGTGAACCATGAACCTCTGAACCCGTGAACGGTTATAAAAGCTTTTTAAGTAACACGGGGCCAGGGACCAGGGGTTTTAATACTCAAGTTTCGCACCCCCTCTATGCAACAAAAGTTTTAAGGGGCAGGTATTAGATAGTTTTTTTAAAAGAGCAAAATAATATGATTGATATTCTAAACCACTATACCTTGGGATTTGACCAGGACAGGCACATAGAAGGTTTTTCACCAGGGATAAAATGCCGTGCA
>JAIVWD010000236.1:0-5724 GCA_049190315.1 Deltaproteobacteria bacterium
CACCTTCTACACTCTAAGTTCTTGGACTCATAGGAATCTCAACTTTCTACAATGGTATGCGTACACATTAGATAGGACTACTAGTATGTTTTTGGAGTTGAGAAACAAAATTTTTAGGGTTTTCAGGACTTATTGCATATTTTTTTCCGCTCTTTGTTTCCATCAATATCATTTTATGTTTATTTTTAAATATTTCAGGTGTCCATAACTCAGGCTGTACATCGGGGCCAAAGGCATCGAAATATACCAGGTCTATCAATTTCCCCTGGTGTTGATAATCCTGAAGCTTCTGATGTATTTTATGCAAAACAAACCCCTTCGATATCTCACATGCCTCTCCCCATTCAGACTGGTGCAGCTTATAAAACAGTTCATCTGCACCTTCATCAGAAAGGATATCCGGATAATTCAGCTTACGCCAGAGATTTTCCTCCAGAGGGAACAAGACCAATCTCGATCTCACCAACGACACTGGAAACCGATTCGTCATTGGCGAATGGAACCAAACCCGAGATACCCTGAGGGAAGAACACTGAATTGCCACTTAAAAAGAGATTCTGAGCATTCGCCTGATCATAGGTTAAGCCTGCAGGGTTTGAGACACCGTTACCAAGGGTTTCCATCATGAATTCCAATCCAGCAAGTGTGTTGGGGTCCTTGTTGAACAAGAAGCATCCTTCCTTATCAACAACCTCTCCACCGAAGGCGTATGTCCAGAAATGGAACTCGTTCATGAGAGACCATTCTTGGTTCCAGTATGGATCCATCCCATACTTGACCACACCAGCAGCAATGGCCGCCTGACTTTGATCAATAAATTCTTCCCAAGTTGCTGGGGAAGCATCGAAGCCTGCTTCGGTCAACTTTGCCGCATTGTAGTAGAAGAAGCGCGTATCGTTGTTCCAGACAACTCCGTGGAGAGTGCCATCGGGGCAGGAAAACAATTCAACCAAGCCGGGAATCATTCCATCGGTAAAACCTTCAGACATATAGTCGTCCAATGGAGTAGTCCATCCCGCTCCACACCACTCGTTTACCCATCCATTGTCATATTCAACAACATCGTACGCACTGCCTCCAGATGCCATTTCAGGGATAATGCGATCAGCAACCGAATCCCAATCGCTTTGAATCAACTCAACTTTGATACCCGTTTCAGCCTCAAATTGCTTAATTCGGGGTTCATAAACATCCGCCCACTCAGCTTCATGCTTGGGAAAGATGACGGTGATAGTTTCAGACTCCTCCATGGGTTCTTCGGCAGCTTCTTCAACCGGAGCAGCTTCTTCCGCAGGTGCTTGTGTTGGCTCAGCACTGGGAGCGCACGCGCTCAGTATTAACCCTGCAACGATGAATATGCTGATTAGAGTGAGTAATATATTGCGGTTCATATTTCATTCTCCTTTTTTTTTGAGGTATAACGCAGAAGTAAGGGGCTTGCCAAGCATAGCCGTTAAAGATGCAAATATAAACTGCCTTTTCGACTACTCCAAAATCCGCGACGTGTAGCAAGTCCCTCTTAACTGACAGGTTATACTTTTTTCAAAAATCATATTTGATTTGTTCATAAGTCAATATCTTTGAAGTCAATATTCTAAGTGTATGACTATCGTATTTATTTTTCTTGCTTATATCAGTTAAATGATGAAGAATATCAGTTAAACCAAATTCATTAACAATGATATATCGAATATCTACAGGTTTAAAACTCAGATTCGCTTTTTCGAGTTTTAAATTTGCCTCATTTTTTGTCTTAATATCATTAAATTCACTTTCACTTAAAACATATTTCTTACTTTCTACTTATGCACTTTGCTCTTGTTGTTCAGTGATTTCTCAATATATCTGAGATTAATAGTCTCAAATAAGCCATATACGCTTCTTCACTGGCAAAGTGTTCGGTAAACTCCACTAAGTTTCGTGGAAAACGCATCTCTCATACACAAAAAAGATACCGTATTTAGTAACAAGAGTAAAGTGCATAAGTAGAATCTTCATTATATCTTAAGGCGTAATAGTTCAGCCACTAAGGCACAAAGCAGCGATATTGTTTCTGGTTCCCATGCTCCAGCGTAGGAATGCAAATAAAAGTCATTAAATAAGACAATGAACAAGAGGAATTCAGGAAATTCAATTAGAAAGAGAGCAAAGGAACTGGATTGCCTCTATGCATTTTCCAACCTGGTTGTAAAGAACGATATTACAGTTGACGAGATACTTCAAGGGACAATTGATCTAATACCCCCCGCGTCGCAAAATCCGGAAATCACCTCCGCACGTATAATTCTTGAAGACCAAATTTATAAAACAAAAAATTTTAAGAAGAGTATCTGGAAACAGACAAGTGCCATTGTTGTACATGGCAAACCAGGAGGAGCCCTTGAGGTCTGTTATCTTGAACAACTATCGGAAAAAGATAAGAAATATTTCCTTAAGGAAGAAAAAGAGCTTATCAATGTTATTGCGGAACGGCTCGGGAGAATTATAGAGCGCAAAAAAACTGAGGAAGCGTTGCGTGAGAGTGAAAAAAGGTTCCGTGACCTGGTTGAAAATTCACTGACCGGCATTTTTATTCTACAAGGCTCAGAAATTGTTTATAATAATCCTGAACAGAAAAGACATTTCAGTCGCCTTTCACGTTCTTTCAAGCTTATGGACTTCAAAGCCATACATCCTGATGATGTTGAGATGGTCAAACAAAACTATCAGAAAATAGTTTCAGGGGAAGTGGGGACTCTTAATATAAGCTTCAGGTTTTATCCCCTTGGAAAAACAGATAATAAGCTCGATAGAAAATGGGTTTACTGCAGAATCAGTCTTATAGAATATTCAGGAAAAAAAGCAATGTTGTTCAATATGATGGACGTTACTCGATCCAAGGAATTGGAACGTCTTTTAAAAATAAAGGATAAAATGACTTCTCTGGGGCGTGTTACTGCAGGCATTGCCCATGAAATAAGAAACCCGCTTTCAGGCATTAATATTTATTTAAACACGCTGGAAAAAATCTATGACAAAACAGACGGCCCGGAAAAGGTTAAAACAATAATAGGACAACTGAAATCAGCCTCAAATAAAATTGAATCTGTAATTAAAAGAGTTATGGATTTTTCCAAACCCAGTGAACCAAGGCTGGTACTGTCGAAAATCAATCATCCCGTTGAAGAGGCAATAAATCTATCCTCTGTAACCTTTCAAAAAAGCGATATTAAAATCGAAAAAACCTTATCCGGAAATCTGCCGACTTGCTATATTGATCAACATTTTATCGAACAGGTAATTTTAAACCTGATGACCAATGCCGCTGAAGCAATGAAAAATATGGATGGAAACAAAAAAATAGTAATAAAAACATACATGGAAGATAATCGTATTTTTATAAATGTTGCAGACTCAGGACCGGGTGTGCCTTCCAGCCTTAAAGACAGAATATTTGATCCATTTTTTACTACTAAAAACGACAGCTCCGGAATTGGGCTCAGCATTTGCCACAGAATAATTACAGACCACGGTGGATCTCTGGGTGTGTTTGACAGTAAATGGGGCGGGGCTGAATTTAAGATTGAGCTCCCGCTGGAAAGAAGAAAAAAACAGAGATGATTTCATACTCCATATTCATAATCGACGACGAGCCGGTCATAAGGGAAGGGATAACCATGGCCCTTGGGTCTGACTACCAGGTAAATGCATTTCCCTCAGCCGAAAAAGCAATCAAGGCCATTAAAAGCAGCCCCCCGGACCTTATTATTCTTGATATCAAACTGCCGGGCATTAATGGCATTCAAGCTTTATGCGAAATCAAAAAGCTTTGCCAGGAAATTCTGGTAATAATGATAACTGCCTATGAAGATATCAAAACTGTAATCTCTGCCATGAAACTTGGGGCCTATGATTATGTGGTGAAACCCATTCACATGGACGAATTAGAAATAATTATCAGCAATGCACTTGAAACTATCAGACTTAGAAAAGAAGTTAAAGCTCTTCAGGATAAATATTTAAAGGAAAACCTTCCTTGTTTCATAGGAGAAAGCAACGCGATTGAGGATGTGGTAGAGTTTATAGAAACGGTGGCAAAAAGCCCGGACACCCCCATTCTTATTTTAGGAGAGACAGGTACAGGCAAAGAATTAATTGCCGGCGCCATACATGCCAGAAGCCCCAACTTCAATGGCCCCCTGATTACCGTAAATTGTGCGGCCATTCCAAAAGAACTTATTGAAAGCGAGTTGTTTGGTTATGAAAAAGGAGCGTTTAGCGGAGCTAACATATCCGGCAAAAAGGGATTAATTGAAGAAGCAGAGCACGGCACCTTGTTCCTCGACGAAGTGGGTGACCTGAGCCTGGACGCCCAGGCAAAACTTCTCCGTTTTCTTGAATGTGGCGAATTTTACAGAATAGGCAGTACAAAAAAACTTAAAATTAAAACAAGAGTGGTCTCCGCCACAAATAAAGACTTAAAAAAACTGATAGACAATGGCCTGCTTAGAAAAGATCTCTATTTCCGGCTGGGAGTTATCAAGGTGCGGATTCCCTCGCTGAAGGAACGCCGCAGAGATATTATTCCTCTTGCCAAGCATTTCTTATACGAATTCAGCAAAAAATTCGATAAAACATTTACCAGTATTGATTCAGAAGCTGAAACAGCCCTGAAGGAACACAACTGGGCAGGCAATGTACGTGAGCTGAAAAATCTTATTGAAAGAGGAGTGCTTATCGGAAATGGACCAGAGCTGACACTCCAGGATCTTGGAATAGAAGGTATTATTGATAGAGAAATTAATACGTCAGACAAAAATAAGCCATGCTTTCCAGCGCTTACACCTGCCGGCATTGATCTTTCATCTGTTCAACAATCTTTAGAAAAATTCTATATCGAAGAAGCGCTCAAGCTGGCTGGAGACAACGAAAGCAAAGCAGCAAAACTTCTGAACATAAACTATCACACCTTCCGTTACCGAAGGAATAAACATAAATAATCAGGTTCAGAGGTTCAAGGGTTCAGGGAGTAATGGACTACCGAGTCCAACACTCTGATGCCTGTCGCACCATGAAAAGGATCTACCATAGTTTCTTGTCAGCACCTAAGGGGTGCCATGGACAAACTTCCACCTAATGGGGTGCCATGGACAAACTTGTTTGTCCGTGCAAATAACGTCGATACAAAGTAACAAACGAAAACAACTCTTCGGTATTTCAATGATTGAGGTCATGTGTATTTTTTAAAATTTTCCTGTTACTGACAGTCCCCATTATTCGGCAGAAAAGGGGCACGGACAAACAAGTTTGTCCATGGCACCCGTCAATGACAGGAAAAACGTAATTCTGGAGGTTTCCGTTCAGGCACTAAATAGAAATTTTTCTAAAAATAATTAGCAGTTTTTCTAAATTTACATTCCTATCAACATTCCCTGCCAACACCATCTTTTCTAACTACTTGAATATAATATATTTATATCAGATAAAACTTAATGGCATGTATTGTGCTTAAAGTAACCAGGTACAAGTAACATATCATATTACGACTTTTGTAACTAGTGCCCGAACGAAAACTAGAAAATTTTTTCAAGTTCAAGGAAGGCGCAAATTTTAACCGCAGGAATACAGCTTAGCTTATAGCTGATGGCTCTTAAGCTCATAAGATAAAAAGGCATAACAGCTTATCAGCTCAGCAGCTTATCAGCTAACATAGCCTGACGCCGGCACGAAGTGAAGCATCAGCGC
>JAIVWD010000237.1:0-5723 GCA_049190315.1 Deltaproteobacteria bacterium
GCCACCTGGTATACAAGCCTAACAAGATTTGCTGCATTTCCTGGTCTGCGTGCTTCAGAACCGTTATATCACCATTTTTGGCAGCAGCAGCATAGCTGGCATCTCCCCAGGCTACAAGCCACAACAGGCTGTAAGCTGTAGCAATTCCTTTTTTCGAGCCCAAATCAGTTCTGTTAAGATCTGTATCAAAGGGCTCACTAATATTGACATATGCGCAACCACTGACAGTAAAAATAATTGCAAGCACAATGGCCGGTAATATTTTAGGCTTCAAATCAACCTCCTTGATATAGATAAATTATTTTTTATTAAACAGGGGCAGTTCCCAGATTAGAGGGTCACCAGTTGAAGTTACTATGACGGGATGTTTAGCCACCCCGAGTACGTGCAGGGTTTCCTCCGGCATAGCAGAAGTCATATATGCTTTTAGTTCACCTAATGTAATATTGTTGTCTTTCGGGCCAGAACTTTCATAGCCGTCGGCGGCTCCACCAAGTGCTTTTAGTAGGCAGTGTGTGAAAGCTCCGTTTTTCCATGATATTGCTTCAATCGCCTTACGGTCAGTATCAGCGCCAACCATAAACACCCAGCCCTTTGGGATGTTTTGTTCTTTCTTGACCTTTTCGATGTATGGCCGTACTGCCAAACCTCTTTCCCCACGGGTAATTAATTTGCCGGCGTGACACGTGTCAGCTAGTACAATCACATTCCGAACTTGCCGCTCCTCCAGGAAGTCACGAACGCGGTCCATCCGCAATCCTGTTGATGGTATGTTTATGTCTGTGTCGTAACAGGCGAAATAGACTTTTTCAGGGTCTTCCGGATCAGGATAGCCGTGTCCTGCCCAAAAAAGGAGGATAATGTCATTGCGCCCCGCCTTAGTTAGCCAAGATTCGAGGGCAATTCCGATGTTCCGGCTCGAAGCTTCGTCATTGACCAGGAGTCTGATATTGTTTTTAGACCATCCTTTCTGTTTCAGCATGTCGGCAACAGCAATTGCATCGTCATCTGCATAGAGAAGATTGTTAAAGCCTTGGGACTCGCTGGCGTATTTATACTCCGAAATGCCGACTATGACAGCAAAGCGTCTACCTATAGGAGCAGAAGTAATAGCAGTAGTTTGCGAAACCGGGAGCTGGGTCTTAATTCTGTGCTTGACAAGCTCAGTTTTTTCACGTTGTGTAGGATGTGTTCTGGCATAACTTACTACCTTTTTTTTCAATAGGTCCCAATTTAACTCATTTATGAATTCAGTTGCCGCACCTTTAAGATGACTTTCAGTATTAACATACGACTGCTCCAACATTTCCTCCGGCGTTCCCCATCCACTCGCACTAACTTCTGATTTGAATATGGGCAATTGCTTGCGCTGGAGACAGAAGGAATCCTCATAATGCTTGGGCACAACACTTATGCTCCATTCAAAGTCCGCGAATTCCTTGACTACTCCCTTAATTGATAATGCTATTATCCCGAGCGGAGCAGCAATAATCGATATTGTCGCCGGCCAGCCTATAGCAAGTAAAAATTTATTCCGGCGAGTTTTATGTTCCGGTTGCTTGCAGGACGCCTGTAATAAATAATCATAATTGATCATGGAAAGCTTATCAAATCGTTTGACCGGGAAAAACTCAAGCCCCGAGTCACTGGCGGCGATGTTTAAATGTGTCGCAAGATCCTCTGATATAGAATTAGCTCGTTTAAGATGGACTGTATTTGTCCCGCTGGCGAATGACGTTCTTATAGCCACTCTGATAGGGCGGTTTACCTCAGACACTGCTTGGAAATTTGGACTGGGAATATTGGAAAGTGGTTTGTTAACAACCGTTGCACATCCTGCCAGCATAAGAATGAAAGCTATGGATAGAACGTGATTTATTCTGGTCCAAAAACCGCCCCTTTTAAGTTGTTGGGATCCGTTTATATTCTTCATCCAATTTTTCCATCATGCAGACAGTTGAGGATAATAAAAATGGACTGGCGCGTTTCATGATGCGCCAGTCCAAGTCCAAGAGATGTTATTATTTTTTCTTCCAACGGATTGCAGTACCTGTAAGTTTTGTTGTGGCCCGTTTCCAGAAGCCCATTAGAATACTTTGTTCGCGGGTATCTGCTTTGACATTGATTACATCGTCAGCGCCTGCTGCACGAGCTTTTTCAAACAACTTGCCATAACCATTGTCACCAACCCCGAAAAGACCAAGAATGCTTGTACTTGAAGTTGTGGCTGTTACGGTTTCAAGTATTTCAAAATCATCCGTATCCAACGTGATATGAGTAATGCTATTAATGAAACAAGGATAAGTTACATCGCCCACAATTACGCCATGACCTACACCACCAGGAATTGCTTTGCCGTCGCCGCCTCCTGGAGCGGACCGGAAACTGGCACATCCGGCAAGTAGCATTAGAGCGCTCACACAGACCAACACACACATACATTTGAGAATTTTCATCGCTAATCCCTTTCTTGTTTATGTCCATTCAGACAAAATTTTGATTTAAACTCTAAAAAATGTTTAGTTAAGACCTCAATAAGCATCACCTCACTTTATTTGAAAAATCTACCCCCTGAAAATGCGTCCTGAAACTAATGCTTGACCCTATACCTTATATTTAAATTATCTCAAATAGTTAATCTTGTCAACGTAAAAGTGGACGTGTGAATTTGTTAATTCAGATCTGCCTGCGATTAAAATTCTGTATTAATAATAAAGACAAGAAATATTGAACAACATGTTGAAAAAGATTAAGTGTGGTATTATAAAAAGAGATAGAAAATCTATATACCTCGGAAGGTTGCAAATTGCGTTTTTTTCGGTGAGCAATGAGCATCAAGAGCAAGGCGCGAAGACGCGTAATAGCAGGCTATTGCAAGCCTGAGCAACGCAGCTATTGGTGTTCATGGCCAGCGAAAAACCGCAATTTGTGGCCTTTCGAGGTATAATCAGAAGCAGAACGATTAAAAAATGACAAAGCTTAATCAAAAAAATATCCTTCTGGTCCATCCGCTGGGCTACCGGAAGGAAGCTGCCGGCAGGGATATCTCCAGACTGGCAAACATCGTGCCTCCTCTTGGGCTGGCAAGTATTGCTGCCTATCTGGGAAGAGAGGGCATTCATGCGGATATTATTGACTGCTATGCAAGGCCTGACTCAGACCATCTTATACGTGATTACTTGCTAACGGTAAAACCATCCTTTATCGGCCTGAGCTGCACAACTTCCAGCTTTCTTGATGGTATTCGCATTGCCAGGCTTGCCAGGAGTTTTTTGCCTGACATAAAGATTGTATTCGGCGGTCCTCATGTTTCAGCTCTTAAAAATCGAGTGCTTGAAAATTTTTCAGTAATTGATTTTGTTGTAGTTGGTGAAGGTGAGCAGACCCTTACTGAACTTATTGAGAAAGGTAATGAAGAAGTTCATTCAGTGCAGGGATTAGTATACCGTGATGCGAATGGAGAGATTTGTTTTACTGGTTATAGAAGTAAGGCAATCGACCTTGATACTCTTCCATTTCCTGCTTATGAGAAGCTTGCAGGATATCCTGATGTATATAAACTGCTCATTTTTAACTATCCCAAGGCTCCAAACTCAAGCTGCATATCAAGCCGCGGTTGTCCATATTCCTGCAGTTATTGTGACAGGTCGGTGTTCCGCCGCAGTTTCCGGTATAACTCGGCAGAGTATATGTATGAGCATCTAAGATATCTTAAAAAGCATTTTGGCATACGTCATGTTATTTTTTATGACGATCAGTTTACTTTCAACCGTCAGAGAATTGAAGATTTTACTCGGATGTTACTTGATCGGCCGCTGGGAATGACTTTTAACTGCGTTGTCAGGGCGGAGCATATAGATTTAGAACTTCTTCGCCAGTTGAAAGCATCTGGCTGCTGGATGATTAGTCTTGGTATAGAAACAGGCGATGAGGATCTTCTGGCACAGCACCGTCGAAATGTGAATTTGAACCTTTTGGCAGAAAAGATACGTTTGATAAAAAAGGTGGGGATACGTACTAAAGGGCTTTTGATGATAGGATTACCGGGCGAGACAGAGGACAGCTTCAAAAAGACAATGAAATATGTCTTTTCGCTTCCTATAGACGATATTAACCTGGCAAAGTTTACTCCTTTTCCTGGGGCGCCGGTTTACGAAAATATACATAAGCTTGGAGAATTTAATGAAGACTGGGAAAAAATGGACTGCATGCACTTCCAGTTCATTCCGAATGGGATGAAAAGGGCGCAGATGGAAGAGCTCTTCCAAATGTTTTACAAAACCCATTTTTTGCGCCCCAAAGTCCTTTGGAATTATACTACAATGCTATGGCATTCTCCTGGCAGTTGGTTACGTTTTATTCTAAACATTGCAGATTTTCTCAATTTTGCTAAAAGCAATAAACGGTTAGGATGTACCTGAAATTTATGCCTTCTCGCTTTTTTCCGGAAGACAACAACCTTCACGATGTATCTGCATCAGGCGGAAGGCGGATTCGGTACTCCGAGATACCCCGCGCTATGGCAACTTCAAAACTTCAACAGGGAATGTCATTTCAGCGCTGCAATTCCGGACAAATATTATTTGCGTGAGACCTGTTTGGCTAATTTGGCCATGGCTTGTCTGTCGGATTTAGAAATTTTAAAACCTTTTGATACTCCTAAATCGTCGTTCAAAGGATCAAAGAAGGCTAAGCCGGCAAAAAGATCTACTATTTCAAGGGGGTGAAGCTCAACTCTAATGCCTAAGAGGGGTATTTGTGCTTGAGCACCTATAGCCCAGAAATCACGGGCCCTCTGGTACATTTTATCTGTAGGTCGTTTCAATCCTGCACTATGTTGAGATATTGCATAGACTCCGCCTGTATAGGCCCTCGTTTCCATGAATGTACGTGCCTCGAAGGGGAAAATCTCAATAAAGTCATCAACTGTAGCACGAACCGATAAATGTCGTCTGTTAAAACCAACCATGGCCTGTCCTGCGGAAATCTGAGCACCGGCAGCGACATACTTGGTTGCATAGGCAGATGCGCCAACCCCAATGCCTGGGCCTACTTCCAAAGTAATGAGATCAATCATATCCAACAGACGATTTGGAATGTATAAGGCAATCTTACCAAGCCATCCGAAATCATCGTTATGTACCCTATTAGACATATTTGAACCCAATAGTTTCTTTTTCGTAAGAACTGAAAGGTTGGGTTTGGCATCCAGTGCTTTTTTTATAAAAACCTGTGCCTCGTCATCGTCCGGTTCAGCATCTAGGAGAGCCTTAGATAGGATGATTGTCTGAGGATATTTCCCTTCATCTAAATAATTTTGAGCTTTCTTTTTTATTTCGTTAAATGACGTATCATATACTTCCTGATTAAATGTAGCGCAGCCTGATAGACCTATGACAATTACGAAAAGAAAACATAACCTCATTACTCTTACAATACTCATTTTTATTCCCTCTCTTTTTAATTAGTGTTTAACCTAAATTGAGCGATTTTTTACTCGATTTGCGCCGATCTCTTGCGCATAAAGTCTTCGCAAAAATCCTCGACATATCCGCGGGTATGCCTACGGTTTTTGCAAATCCTTATGCATCAAGATCTCAGCACATATCTTCGCAAAAAATCGCTCAACTTAGGTTTAAAGAACAAATGAGGTCGTAAAATATGAGAAAACATTTGATGTTCAATCTTATTCCATTTACTGGTACCTGGTGGAAAATGGCATA
>JAIVWD010000238.1:0-5716 GCA_049190315.1 Deltaproteobacteria bacterium
AAAATCAAATTTCAAATCAATCAAAAGAAATCAAACGATCTAAGGAGAGATATCGGATTTTGGTGGAAAGCGCTGAAGACTTTATCTTTACAGTAGATCGCTACGGATGCTTTCGATCTCTCAACAGTTTTACCGCTGCTTTTTTTGGAGGAGTCCCTTCGCAATTTATAGGCCGGCCGCTTTCAGATCTTTTTTCACAAGAAGTTGCCGGAGAACAACTCAAGCTTATCAAATCGGTGTTTCAGTTTGGAAAAAGCATGCGGGATGAGTTTATGATAGTCAGAGGGGAATATCAGATATGGCTCAGTGCTAACTTTATGCCACGCAAGGACGAAAAAGGCAATGTAATCTCGGTTCTGTGCATTGCCAGAGATATTACAGAAAGCAAGAAGCTGGAAAACCAGCTCATTAATACTGAAAAACTTGCCTCGATGGGAACCCTGTCTGCGGGGGTTGCACACGAGATTAATAATCCGCTTGGTATTATCCTGGGTTTTACCGATCTTCTCCTGGAAAAATGCGAAAAAAACAGTCAGGGTTATCAAGACCTGAAAACAATTGAACGCCAAGGCCTTCATTGCAAGACAGTAGTGGAAAACCTGCTGAGATTTGCCCGTCATGGAGAGGACATTTACGAATACTGTGATATCAATGAACCTGTCAGAAATATCATGGACGTGGTTAAACACTCATTAGACATGAACAACATTGAGCTTCGATTGAGTCTCGCACCGGATCTTCCTGAAGTTAAAGGTGATTTACGACAAATGCAGCAGGTAATACTGAACCTGGTCAATAACGCAACGGCTGCAATGAAAAATGGAGGTGTCTTGTGGATAAGTTCAGTTCTTGATGCTAATAATGAAAAGGTAGTTGTAATTGTTCGCGATAATGGACATGGTATCCCGCCTGAATACATGGATAAAATTTTTGATCCGTTTTTTACAACAAAGAGTGAGGGGGAAGGCACGGGTTTAGGTCTATCTGTAAGTCATGGCATTGTGACTAAGTACGAGGGAACTATTACCTGTGAAAGCAATACAGCCAATTCCGGCAGCAATCCAAAAGGAACAACTTTTACCATTACACTCAGTATTAAACAGGACTAATTATGGATGGAAGGATTTTAATAGTTGACGATGAAAAGGATATGCTTGTCCTTTTAAAAAGAATAATTACAGAAAAAACCAACCATATGGTTGAAACAGAATATGAGCCCTTGAAGGTCGTAGAACTGCTGAGAAAACAACAATTTGATATCATAATAACTGATTTGAAAATGCCGAAAATGGATGGGATAGCCATTCTTGATATGGTAAAAAATATTCAGTCCTCTGCTGTTGTGGTAATTATGACAGCATATGCCACTATTGAAACCGCAATAGAAGCAACCAGAAAAGGGGCTTTTGACTATATATCCAAACCCTTTCGTAAAGAACGGATACTTATAACAATTAACAAAGCCATGGAATGGCAAAAGCTCACACAAGAAAATATAACTCTGAGAAATTCCCTCCGGCAAAAAAAAGAATCTCCTCCAATTATCGGTTCCAGCCCCCCTATTATGTCAATCATAAAAATGATCGACCAGGTGGCCAAATCAACAGCTACGATTCTTATAAGCGGAGAAAGCGGTACCGGTAAAGAACTGGCAGCAAGAGCTGTTCATTATTCAAGCCATCGCAAAGACAAGCCTTTCATAACAGTAAACTGTACTGCCATGCCTGAACAAATAATAGAAAGCGAGCTTTTTGGGCACATCAAGGGTTCATTTACAGGAGCATGGAAAGATAAGAGAGGAATAGTTGAAGAAGCGGACCAGGGCACTCTTTTCTTAGACGAAATAGGAGATCTGAACATGGCCATGCAGGCCAAATTGCTTCGGCTCCTGCAAGAAGGAGAATACAAGCCGGTCGGAGGTCTAACAACAAAACAAGCAGATATCCGTTTTGTAGTTGCAACCAACCAGGATCTTAAAAAGCTGATAGAAGCAAAACAATTTCGAGAAGATCTTTACTACAGACTTAATGTTATCAATATACACATGCCCCCTTTAAGGGAAAGAAAAGAAGACATCCCAACCTTAGCACATCATTTCCTCAAAAAGTTCAATTCTTTAAACGATAAAAAAATAAGTGGTATCGATCCTGAGGCAATATCAGCACTAATGTCTAAAAGCTGGCCCGGAAATATCAGGGAACTGGAAAACTGTATTGAGCGCGGGGCCATCCTCTGCCAATCCGATATTATTAAAATCTCAGATATCCTGCCACAAGAACCTGTAGCGCATACTTCGCCTCTTTTTGATCACAACATTTATACACTTCCATTTAAAGAGGCAAAGGAAATAGTTATAAAGGCTTTTCATAATAAATATATTAATTGGGTCCTTCAACAAAATAAGGGTAATATTTCCAGGGCTGCCGAGCAGGCTGACCTGCAAAGACAATATCTCCACAGACTCATAAAAGAAGAGAATATTAACACCGAAATATTTAAGTAAAATAGGTGGATAGGCTGAAGACTGAAGACTGAAGGAGGGTGTAGGCTGTCAGGAAGCTTCAACCTTTGGTCTTTAGTCTATCCAGGTGTAAACTAATTGTTTCACCATCTTAACTTATTGATATTTCATAATCTATCTGTCAAATCTTCATCTCTGCATACCAATTACTGTAACCTGATAGTTTACAAAAAAATTAAAATCCAAACACAATTAATAAAATTAACAAGCAATTAATAATTATTACAGGTAATTAAGATTTTATTCCCGCCAACCGATTTTTTTGGCATCTGTATTGCTTTAATATCATCTTATTTCTCACTGATGTAATGCTTTAGCTTTATAACACAAATCGGATAGGCGGTGAGCTTCAGGTGTGATTAAATTCAAAACAGGAAACTGTTTGAGCGTATTAGATATCGTTAAGAAAGAACCTTGTAAGCTGTTGTTGTTTTTTAATGGCTCGTTGAACTATTTTATTATTGTTTTCATTCGTGGCGGGTTCTTTCTTTACGATATCTTATGCGTGAGTTTTTCATGGTTTGAATTTGATTATACTTGAAGCGGCAATACTTTCAAAAAGCTAAAGCCTTACAAAAAGAGGAGACCCTTTCAACAAGGAATATAATGGAAAAACTAAAGGTTAAAGATATTACTCTCCTCATGGATGAAAATCTTTCCATAAGGCCATCTGTTTCTGTAGAGGACAAGATTACAGATGCAATTGAAGTCATGCTTAAAAACGACCTCGACCGCATTGCCGTGACAAGCAAAGATAAAATCCTCGGCATGATAAAGCTTAAAGATGCGCTTAAAGTAATTGGATTAGAAGACGACCTGAAAAAAAAGGCAGCAAAAATTATTATCAGCCATGGACGTAAAATTATAATAGAGTAATAAGCATATTTTTTAATGACCATTATCAAATTTAAACAATAAAGAAGGGAGGGGGTTAAATTATTGAATTAATCATTTTGAATAACTAGTGCCCGAACGAAAACTAGAAAATTTTTTCAAGTTCAAGGAAGGCGCAAATTTTAACCGCAGGAATACATGGAGTATTTTGAGGATTAAAATTTAAGCCTGACGCAGAAATTGGGAAAATTAGCAGTTTTCGTTCAGGCACTAACTAACTGATATTGACCATAATTTAGGTAAAACCAGCGGAAAAGGAGAAATATTGCTATGAATTTCTTTAAACATTTGGGCAGCTTTATGATGATGGGCGCAAGAGCCCATGCAAAATGGGAGCTTGATGTTTCCAGGACAATACTTGGTGACAAAAAGCGGCTTATTATACTGGGCTTGCTTACCATCCCTGTAATACTGGGTGGTATTGCTTTCGCGGATCAAATCGGCGGAGCCCTTCCTGAACTTCTTGGCGGGAAAAAGGCTTACAGCCCGGCTTTTTACAGTACAGGCATTTTTATCGTATCAATCCTTATTGGAATGGGTGCGGGCCTGATTACCGGCTGTATCGGTGCTGGTGGTGGTTTTATCATCGCTCCAGCCCTGATGAGCGCAGGGATCAAAGGTATCCTTGCAGTTGGAACCGACCTCTTCCATATCTTTGCCAAGGCGATAATGGGAAGCGTAATTCACAGGAAGTTAGGAAACGTATCAGTGCCTTTGGCCTTAGTCTTCCTTATAGGCGCTATCATAGGTGCAACTGCCGGCGGAGTTCTTAACCGCGTACTTTACGAAATCAACCCTGTACTCAGCGATGCCTTTATCACGACTGTCTATTCACTTATGCTGGGTTTTCTGGGTATTTATTCTTTGATAGACTTTCTTAAGGCCAGAAAGGCCCCTGGTGCAGCAGATGAGGGTGCACATGGTGGAAAAAGCGAAGGCGCCGATATGGGCGGCCTTCCTCAAAAACTCCAGGCTGTTAAAATACCTCCTATTGTTAAATTTGATTTCGATCTTGTACCGGGAGGCAGAGGCATTTCATGGGTATTTTTAGTGCTCAGCGGCGCGCTTGTAGGACTTGCTGCAGGTATTATGGGTGTTGGCGGCGGATTTTTGACCTTCCCCATATTCGTTTATGTTCTTGGCGTTTCATCAATGACCACAGTTGGAACCGATATCTTTCAGATCGTTTTCACAGCAGGTTATGCATCAATAAGCCAGTACGCTATTTACGGCTTTATCTTTTATACGCTCGCTATGGGCATGCTCCTTGGCTCCCTTCTGGGAATCCAGATAGGTGCATTGGTAACAAAGGTCGTCCCTGGCATCACGATCAGAGGCTTTTATGCAATGGCAGTTTTGGCTGGTTTTATTAACCGTATCTTTGCCCTGCCCGCAAAACTGAATGCAATGGATGTTATTAAAATGGACCCGGGAACCGCAAGCGTACTTGAAAGTATAGGTGTGTGGGCATTCTTCATTGTAATAGGTGCGTTTTCTGTCTGGGTAATTGGAACGTTTCTGACCAACATTCCAAAACTTAAGGGAGAGGAGGTGTAATCATGATTGCTAATAAAAAAGAATTTTACGGCGGTTTTGTATTATTTATAGGCTTTTTTGTTGTTCTTTTTATAATATTTTCACCTGTCTTTAACGGCCAGAACGGCATGGAATATCTGGATGATCTGTATAACTCCATTTCCAAAGGTTCTGCCTACTATATCCCCAAGGTAAAGGAAGAAACAGATACGTTTAAGGGAAATAATGTAAACATGTCTCTGAAAATGGCGGACGAAAACCAGGCACAACAGGCAGCATCCCTGTTTACAAAGGCCGGAGCAACAGCAGAGGTGTCAGGAACTCAGCTAAATGTATCCGGCGATCTTGGCAATATACTTGCAAACTGCCTGGAAGATTCAAAGAACATGTATCATAATGACGGAACAACTGTCTCAAACAAGTATGGCTACGATGAGAGACGGGTTCTTTATAACTGGCACAAGACTTTAAAGGCAGCAGATAAAGACCTGAAAAAGCAGAAGCTGTTCAAAGAAGCCAAAGTAGTTGCAATGGTTATAAAGAAGGTTGTTGAAACTTCCTACAACTACTATAAAATCGAGCCCCAGAAAATTGGTGATAAAGTAGGAATCGTTATATTTTCTCTGGTCTTCTATGTGGGTTACACGCTGTGGTATGGCTTTTCCATTCTTTTCATGTTTGAAGGATGGGGACTGAGGCTGGAGCATTAAACCAAATAGTAACTATTCAGGTGTTTAGACTGAAGGCTATAGGCTGAAGGAAACA
>JAIVWD010000239.1:0-5695 GCA_049190315.1 Deltaproteobacteria bacterium
ACAAATCGGGCTTTTAGGCCCGCTACATCAAAGTTGTGTGAGAAATAATTTAGCTTAATGCCAGAAAGACTTTACAAATATTTGCCATCAAAATATTTAGATAATGTATTCCATAAAGGAGAATTATTATTTCGAAATCTTACTTATTTCAAACAATATGAGTGCGAGAAACGTGGAGATCCATTAGAGGGGCACCATAGAGATAACCCAGATAATGATATAACAATTACTAACTTATCAAAAGGAACAAAGTTTAAAGGTGATTGTTCGTTTCTTAATACGACAGATTCAGACCTTATTTATGTATATTGCATGTCAAGGACTCATAGACCGGAATTATATGAAGAGTTCAATTGTGATGCTTGCATAGAGATAACAGATGTATCGAAATTCTTTCTGCGAGTTAAAGTAAAATTAAAACATTTAATTTCCCTGCACAAAGCAGGTTTACTGCATGGTGCCGTTAAATACTATGCCGCAAATAAACCAGCGGAGTTCAATATAAAGGACCCAAAAGAATTAGCATTTGCGAAAGACGAGGTGTTCAGGCAACAAGATGAATATAGATTAGTCTTCGGAACAAAGAAGGCTTTTAAGTTGATACAAAAAATAGTAATTAATAACTTAATTGATTTTAAGAGTGAAGCAATGAAGGGCGTTGCTAAAGATAAGCGTATTACTATTGGTAATATATCCGATATTGCAAACGTTAAATATAAAAACACATAACCACAACATGCACTTGAATGCTCAACCGCAGAACCCTTTTTAGCGTGGATTGGTTTTAGGTTTGCTGACAGTTTTCAGCTTATTCATATACTACGGGTTGAGCATCAGTGATGTTACCGGACAAGAAGAAGACCACGGACAAGGTATACAAATGCGCATATTTTTGACAGGCGTCGGTTGTGTCGGAAAAACGACGATCGGTAATAAAATGGGGAAGCTTCTGGGCGTCAGGTTTTTCGATCTGGATAACGAGATCGAGAGCTTCTTCGAGACCAGCATTGAGCGACTCCGGAACAGATTCCTTACGGTTCACTCTTTCCGCAACGAAGCCGCGAAGGCTCTGGTGCATTTGCTGAACCGTCCAGAGAGCCGGGACTGTTTGATAGCCTTGCCGCCGAGCGGCCTGATGATTCGGCACTTTTAGAACGCTGGTCGATGTAGTCTTTTAAGAATGGGAGAGTAAGATCTTTAACAGAATAAATATTTTGACATTCACAATAAGTTGAAAATTCGTTCAGGTATCGCTTAAGCTCAATGATCGAATTTTTAGATAAACCCCGATCCAGCTCAGTCTGAAGACAAAGTTGTATAAGAGGTTTTATGTTGTACCTCGATACGATATTAACATCTTGATTTTCATGCATGTTTCGCTCTCCTTTTTGCTTTTTTTCGGATTTACAGATGTATTATTTGTTAAAATCTGTAAATACAATTAATTAAGCATGTTAGAATCTAACTGCGCGAAACATACATTAGACAGCATCTATAAGCATGAAGACTTTGAGGAGGAAAACAATGAAGAATCGCAACATTTGCTATTTGGTTCTTTTTCTCATCTTTTCTGCCTCGTTCACTGCTATCGCCCAATTGCCGGAAGAACAGAGATTGCATGAGATAGAGGAGGAACTGAACGCACTAAATCACAGACTCAGTCAGGATTTGAATCCAGAAGAAAGGGGCCACTTGGAACAAAGGAGGGAAACTCTGTTGGCGGAGAGAAGAGATCTGGAGGAACATCTTAATCGATTACGGCCAGGAGATGGCAAATTGCCTCCAAACGACGAAACTAACAAGAATTTTATTCGGAACCCAGTTGTTATCGCCGCAATTATTGGGGCTATTGGAGTAATCACGGCCGCTTTGATAGGTCTGAAAAAAAGAGATCGATCCTGACCTGTTGAGGAGACGATTTTGAAGTGAGGATCGCCAGCCTGGAGTCCCTATCATGTGCTTCAGGAAGAGGCAGCCGTCTATCTAAACTGCGGCTGCGCCAGACCGCTCACAAAACGCGGCTGGTGAGCTGGGCATTGGCGAAATAAAATCATAACGCGCGTTGAAGTTTTGACCCTAATCGAAAGAAAAGAGTATCCAAGATAGAGACCTAAAAGGATTATGGCTTTTATGAAACAATTACTACCGTGCCCTTTTTGTGGGAAAGAACCAGAAATTGATAAGTATAAAATAAAAGGTATAATGCATTGGGATGTGAGCTGTATGAATGATCACTGCCTTGTTCATGTAGAAACAGATGATTTCGAATCGGAAGAGGAAGCAATAGGGGCATGGAATAAAAGAGTCTCATAAATTTAAGAAAGAGGATTAAACTGATTTATTCCCCGGCCCCCTTGCGACCGTGATTAAAGGGTGCTATTTGATAATGCATTGATATGATCATACTTGATTCCGTTACAAAAAAATTTGGCGCCGTTGCCGCGGTCGATAGTGTTTCATATACGATTCAAAAGGGAGAGTCTTTTGCATTGCTTGGACCAAACGGTGCCGGCAAGACGACCATCGTCCGGATGCTTCTCGATTTTATCAATCCCTCCTCGGGCAGCATTACAATCAATGGACTGCCTGCATCCGACCCGGAATCCCGCAAACACATCGGATATATCGCCGAACAGCACATGATCCCGCCGTATCTCTCCGGATTTGAATATCTGTCGCGGCATGCTTCTTTAATCGGCCTGTCCGGGAAAGACGCTGAAAAGGAAGTCGACAGGGTTCTCGAGATCGTTTCCATGAAAGGGCTGGAAAGGAAAAATTCCGCGGCGTACTCGAGAGGCATGAAACAGCGCATCGCTCTGGGGGCTGCCCTGCTGGGACAGCCAATGTTGCTGATACTGGATGAACCCATCACCGGGCTCGATCCGATCGGCATCCGCGATGTTAGAAAAATTCTTGAAAACCTCCGTGGTAAGGGAGTGACCGTGATCTTAAACTCCCATTTGCTTTCAGAGGTGGAAAAAACATGTGAAACGGCGGCGATCATGTACAAGGGGAAAATCCTTATCAAGGATACCATTAACGCAATCGTGAAGGGTCACGAGACGCTCGAAGATGTTTTTGTTAGATATATAGAGCATGAAAATGAATAACGTCATAAAAATTACGGTCTATACCTTGCGGGACCAGATGCGGCATAAAAGTTTTTATGTTCTCCTGGGTCTTTCCATTCTATTCATATTGTCGATCCGCGGATGTTATGACGGCGGATATACTGTTAATGGGAAAATGGTGGATAACGCTACGGTTGCCTGGCATGTTTCCAAAATTGTTTTCCATCTTATTGCCGCCGGAATGTTTCTGATGGTTTCCATGCTTTCAATGAAGATATTCAGCCGGGATCATGAGGATGGAAGCGTCGTTTTGTTTCTTTCCAGATCTGTTTTCAGATGGCAATATGTTCTCGGCCGGGTCACCGGCACCTGGGCACTTTGCCTTGTTTTCATGTTTATACTTCACTTGACGATCTTTTTGACGGTATGGGCAAAAACAGGAACCTTCATTTCGGGATACTTGACCGCATCTTTGGTATGTTCGATCAACCTTCTTTTTGTGATTGCATGCGTCTGCTTTTTGTCTCTTTTTCTGCCGGATTTTATCAGTGCGCTTTTTACCATGGGAATTCTGTTCGTTGGTTTTATTTCCGATGGTGGTTATCAGCTTATCAATAGTGACATCGTAAGATCCGCTGTCCCATCCTCAATCAATTTGGAACCTGCCTTATGGAGGGTTTTATATCCCAAGGTTTTTATGGTGCAGGCCTATGCAGATGCGATCATCAGCAAAAGTGAATTTCATAATATGGGACATTTTCATCCCCTTCTGAATCTTTCCTTTTTTATTCTTTTAATAATGACGTTAATGTTATGCTGTTTTAATCGAAAAGAGATTTGAGACGGTAAATTGCGCCATCATCATAAATATATAGCGTATTCAAACAGATCGTTATTCCTTTCGCTTGTAATTTCCAATATTTTCTGTCTATACTCCACCTCAATGATCGGCTCCTTAAGGCCAAAAATATTCTTTCCAGAAAGATAAAATTCCAGATCTTCATGCTGTGGCCCCAGCGATTCAGGACGGTAGAAGGGGACGCTAGGTGAATTCAACTCTGGAAGAATCGGTGTCAAAAGCTTGAATTATGAATTAAACGTTCTCTTGTGCGGACCCGCATGCCGGGTGTTGTGGGGCTGATCGGTCAGGCGAGGGGGTTCCTCCACTTCAGTTTGGGGAAACGAGCGAAATCAGAATCGGTAGAGGCCAACTCGCAGCCATGTTCAATGGCAAGAGCTGCCAAATGTGCGTCTGTCACCAGATTGGCGACAGCCTGACCATCCTTGAGCACCTGCTTGAAAACAGTCCAGTGTCGCTCGGTCGGCCGCACAATTCTCGTACAGGGCTGATCCAGCCAGCTCTGTACACGAGCAAGTGCTTGTTCGAGAGAGAGCGGGTGCTCGAAGACCCTTGGATTAGTCCCTATACGAATAAATGCGGACAGAACCGTCCAGCACAGGCAGACAACTCCAGTTCCGGATAGCTGTCCATCCCACCATGCACGCGCTTGCTGGTGACGGGACTGAAGAGAGTCTTCCGCGTACAATAGAATATTAGCATCGACGAGAATCAACGGGAATCCTCGCCTTCAATCTGGGCCAGCAGTTCCTGGATATTATCTATATTGCGGCCGTGCCGGAGGCCCATTTTGTGAGGTTTCGTTTTGTAGCGACGCTGCTTTGCGGGTTGTTCCACCTGGTCCAGGCCGGCACGAAGAGCTTCGTTGACAATCGTCTTAAATGGTGTGCTCAATTTGGCTGCAACGGCCCGTGCCCGTTCAATCACATCATCATCTATTGATAGTGTCGTTCTCATATTGTCATCATAGCATCTTTTAAAATGATGTCAAGACATCATTTCGTGTTTTATCGAATTGTGAGCTTTTTTACAGTCTCGGGGATAATAGTGTCAGGAGATAATGGTCATATTGGTGTCACCTTGACACCATAGTCACCCCTAATTGTCCGTTGCCCCCAGGTTACCCGACAGTCCAAAGTTTTCTAAAAAAGTCTTCAAAGTCCCCCTTTGAAGGGGGATTAAGGGGGAACAGGTTGGGATTTAATTATTTCAGTATGTTACGAGAACTTATGACTCATGAGTTAGTTAATGAGTTTGTAAATTTCTGAAGTAAAGCTGTATGAAATAACCTACACTCTAAGAATGTAGAATTTACAAGTAGTTCAGCCTATTAACAATTAAGATTCACCCACAATTAAGCTTTACCCATCTTCCCCTGTAGGAAAAACCCTTCAAAAAGATCCTGCCCGTACGATCCTCCTGTGAAGATAATTCTTAAAGAATCAAGTGGTTAGTCCAACTACGAAAGTTTGGCATGCCCCTTGCTTTAATAAAAGGCCATTCCTACAAGCCGAGGGGACAATGTTTCCCTTCCCTGAACAGGGCCGGGTGAAAACGTGGCCAAAAAAACAGGAAATGATGGGTCAGGCATGAAGAACATGATGAAGGTATTGATTGTCGATGATGATGAGGCATTAGCCTGTCTCATCAAGGAAATAATAGAGAAGATGGGCACCTATCGTGTGAAGACGGCCGTGAATGGCGAGGAGGGGTATGAGATCTTCCTCCACTTCAAACCCGATATCATTCTTACCGATATCCAGAT
>JAIVWD010000240.1:0-5665 GCA_049190315.1 Deltaproteobacteria bacterium
TTTCCCAATTTCTGCGTCAGGCTTAAATTTTAATCCTCAAAATACTCAATGTATTCCTGCGGTTAAAATTTGCGCCTTCCTTGAACTTGAAAAAATTTTATAGTTTTCGTTCGGACACTACTTAGAGTTTGCCCTCTTATATATTGATGTTTTAAGGAATATATAAAATGGTAGCATTCCTTAACTTTAGACACTTTAATATACTTTAGCTCACTTTAGGCACTTAAGTTTAACAATTACAAGATGTTAAATAGTTTGGAAAACTTTTATTCATAAAAGAGAAACAAAAAGGTGGTTAGTATCTACAATTCTATAATGCCGGTTGTGCAGCGCCTGGCAGAGTCCGGCTGGCTGCCGGAGTCGCTCAAATACGCATTTGTGTTCAATTCTCTTGTAGCTGCCCTTATCCTGGGGCCGGTGCTCGGCGGTATCGGCACACTGGTTGTCACAAAGAGACTTGCTTTCTTTTCCCAGGCGATCGGAAATGCCGCGCTTACAGGTGTTGCTATCGGAATCATACTGGGAGAGCCTTATACCTCTCCATACGTTTCATTGTTCAGTTTTTGCATCATTTTTGGAATGGCCATGGTATTCACCAAGAATAGAACAAAAATGACTACTGACACCCTGATTGCCGTATTCCTCTGTATCTCATTGGCGATCGGTGCCTGTATCCTGCTCTATGTGACTGCCAAGGTAAATGTTCACGTCCTGGACAATGTCCTTTTTGGCTCGATCCTCACTGTAAACGAGCTTGATCTGAATGTTCTGTTTGTAATTTCTTTTATCTGTATATTCTGCGGATTGCGCTTTTATAACCGGATGGTTCTTTCCAGTTTTAATCCCAACCTTGCCCGTGTACGAGGGATAAAGGTAATCTTTCTCGACTATCTCTTTATCCTCATGGTTACCATAATCACTGTAGCTTCAGTAAAGATCATCGGAGCGATCCTGGTGGAAGCGCTGCTTGTTATACCCGCGGCCTCAGCCCGCAACTTGAGCAGGTCAATGAGAGGTTTTTTCTTTTACAGCGCCACCTTTTCCACATTGAGTTGTGTTATCGGGATTGTTGTCCCGATGGAATTGGAGATACCGGTTCCATCAGGTGGAGCCATTATACTGGTTGCAGCCTTTTTCTTTGCTGTCACAACTGCAATAAGGCGGTTGAGACGGGCCTATCCAGCGCTTGGGAAAATCGGTCAAAAATGCCAAATTATTTTTGACCGAGCCCTAAGGAGGATATCATGAAGATTGAAAGATTGTTTTTTATCGGAGTTGTTTTAGTTTTTTGTCTGTTAACGGCAAGTTCAGCGTGGGGTCACAAGGTGCACGTATTTGCCTGGGTGGAAGGAGGTACAGTGCATACCGAAAGCTACTTTTCGAACGGAAACAAAGTTGTTAATGCTCAAATACAGGTCTTTGACAACTACGGAAAGTTAATCATGTCCGGTAAAACCGATAAAAAAGGCATATTCGCTTTTAAATTGCCGGCGTGCACGGACTTGAGAATAGTGCTCAATGCGTCGGAAGGTCATAATGCAGAATTCAATCTCGCAGTTGACCAGACGGATTGAGATTAGACAACTTCCATTTTTCATAGTGTTATTGTTTTATCGGCACAATGTAGGGGCGAATCTTGTGTTCGCCCTAATCAGGGCGATTCGAGCCCTGAGAGGAGATATAAATTGAAACAGGTTGGTATTGTGCTTTCTCTGTTTGTTTTTAATATGTTTGTCCTTTTTGGAGCATCCGGACAGGCAAGCCAGGAGTGTCCGCTTGTGCTTGCCTGTCTTCAGTCTACTTATTCCTTTGCAAGTATCCTGACCAAAGGCACATCAATAAAAGTCAGCAACCTGGGTCCGGCCGGATACCCCATGGGAAGACTTGAACGCTATTTCAAGAAGCATGAAAAAGAAGTTAAAGATTATGCTGCAAGGGCTGATGCGGTTATTACGATCAGGAGTGTATGGAAACATGACCCACTTTATATCTATGCAAGAAAATGGAATATCAGGATTATTGAAATAGATGCATCTATGCCGTTTGACCCTGCCCTCACGGGTGTTTCCATTCTTGAAATTCCGGATAGCTGCCCTCTTTTGCCGGGTACACAAACAGGTAAATCTCTCCGTAAAGATCATCGGACCATCTCTCCCTATATCTGGCTCAGCCTCTCAAATGCCTCAAAAATGCTCAGCATCATTGCCGGAGATTTGAAACGCCTCAGCCCAAAAGATGCCGCGGTGATTGACAAAAATCTGGTTACTTTCAAAAAAGAGCTTTTCAGGCTCAGACTCAAATATGAAAATATGTTTGCAGAACTGGAATCGCTTGAAGTATTTGGCCTGACAGATGTCTTTCCCTACTTTACAAACGACCTGAACCTCCATGTAGCAGGCTATTTCTTAAAAGATGATTTCCACTGGACAGAAGAAGATCTATCCAATCTGAAGACAAGACTTCAACAGGACAAGATTAAAGTTGTAATTCACAAATGGGAACCAAAGCCTGAAATAATCCGGGCTGTAATGGATGCTGGAGCAAAATTGGTAGTGCTCAACTCGATGGATCCGGCTTTAGACAAAGAAGGCAGGATTGACCCTGATGGGTATTTAAAAAGTATACGCAACAATCTTGAGATTATTGCTAAGAGCTTGCTTGAAAAATGATTAAGCTATTAGCCATTAGCCATTAGCGGTTAGCTTTTAGCTAAAGGCTAACTGCTAAAAGCTAATTGCTAAAAAGCTTCGATTTGAGAATAGCATCCAACTGACTATAATTTCAGGTGTTTTGAGTTTCCGTTCAGACACTATATGGTTTTATATTTTAAAAAGAGGAGAATAAGATGATGAAAAAATTTGCCGGTAGTTTACTTGTTGGATGTATGGTCTTTTTGTTAATGGAGCTTAATCTCTTTGCCTGTGGATTTGATGAATACAGAGAAATAAACTATAATAAGGAAATGATCCAGGCCATGAATGCGGTTTTTAATGCCCGTAACAAGATAGGTCTTGAAAAGGGCGATGAAAGGCTTCTCGCTTTAACCAATGCAGGATACGGCACAATAAACGGAAAAACTACAGAGGCTTTCCTTGACATAGTGTCGAATGTTACTGCCTGTACTATGGGTACAAAAAGTCTTTTGACAGTTCATACCCCGTTTGCTGAGCCGTTGTGGTGTGCACTATACAGAAAGGATAACGGCAAACTGATTTTTACCAAATGGAGTGAAAAAGGATTCACACAACAGCAGATTGATATTTCTCCGGAAAAAATTTTTAAATCCCAGGACTGGAAAAAAGCAGCCTCAGGGATAATCGGCAGTAAAACCCTTTTTTCCGTTGTAACGATTTCTCATTGCTGGGCAGCAGATGTTTCCTGGTCTTTACTGAAAACAGCCGAATTCCATAATCACATCTGCCCCGGCCTTAATACCGGTTTTATTATAGGGGAATATTTGCAGAAAAAATACCCGCTGCGCAAGGGGGAAAAATACATGTTCATAGGCGCACCTCCAGGTTGCTTACTTGATGCCCTCCAAATTATATTCGATACCACAACCGGAAAATCGGCTGCTTTTTCCAAGGCTGTCAGTAAACAAAAAATAGAAAAATATTCGCAAGACCTGTGGTTTAAGGATGCCCCTATACCTCCCCTGGCAGTCATAGTCATGCGAGTCAATAAAAAAAGCAATTCTTGCGAGGGAGTGGTACTGGGTGTAGACTGGAAAAGTATATTTGCAGATGCAGGTCAGAATTATCAGGATTTTGCTCCGTCCGGAGGAAAAGCAAACCCTGTTTATTTCATTTCCAGGGCAAAACTGTCTGTCAAAATGGCCTCTATCAGTATGGCCAAAAAACTGACATACGTAAAAGAGATAAAAAAGTTTTTTGGGCAGGCAGCTTTGGCCCAAAAGCTTGCAATGGAAGGAACAGACCCCTACGCGGTCATCCAGAGTCTTCAGTAGAGCAGAGATAGGAGTCAGGAGTCAGAATTCATAACCACGATATATTCTGACCCCTGACGCCTTTTGATTAGAACTTCCCACCTATGCTGAATATCACCGTAAATGGAGAACCGGCATAATAGTCTACGCCCGTTGCTGTGTCACTCGCATAGATTGCGCCGACATATTTTTCATCAAACAGGTTCTTTAATTCAAACCCGATGCTTGCATGTCTTAACCACCAAAAATCTTCTTTTGAATATTTTATACCCAAATCGACAATAGTGTAATCATCAACTTCTTCTTTGTTTGCAGCATCGCCGTATCTTTTGTCAACCCATCTAACCATGGGACTGATTTCAAAATCGGAAATAGTGTAAATCAGGCCTGATTTTATGACCCAATTAGGAGTATCAGGAAGCTGATTTCCCTTGATTTTTAGAACGCTGCCACCTGTTTCAAAATTATCGTCAAAACTCATTTCAGTGTAACTGGGGTTGAAATAGACAATCAGATTTTTTGACGGACAAAAACTTGTTTCCAGTTCAAATCCATAAGAAGTCGCATCGCCTACGTTTTGGTGATAACTGACCGGTTTACCGGTACCGGCATTAATTACATTCTGATCATCAACGGCTACCAACAAGTCATGATGTTTGCTGTAAAAAGCAACAGGAGCTATTGAAAAGTTTTTGCGATGATATCTGAAACTGATATCAAAGTTATCCGATGTTTCCATCTCCCATTTGTCTATAATGTCCTGCAATGTCATATTAGCAATTTTAAAAAATGATCTGTTTTTTGCATAGTTTGTAGTAACCGGAACATAAGCATATGGCCTCATATAGTTTCTGCCGTAATTAAGGTACATTTCACTGTTTTTGTTAAATTCCCAGCCAATGCCCGCTGTAGGAAGAAACTCATCATAATCAACTGCTTTTAGACTGATATCAGGATCCTCTGCGGAAAGGTCTGGTTTGTATCCCGTGCTTGCCGGTTCTTCATAATAAAAATATTTCAGTCCTGCCTGAAATTTAAATTTATCCAGTTTGCCGGATATCTTGGCATATGGACTGTGAATTTCACCATTTCCGTCATTTTTTGCATAATAAGGATATCCTTTGCTCTGTAATCCGCCAGCCGTAGTGACATACTTTTCCACGTATTTTTCCAGATTATGCAATTCAAACCAATAACCAGCGGTTATCGTATATGCTGAAAAATCAAAGCTGAGTTCAGGTATAATCCCGTACCGTTCTAAATTCGTGCTCTTGTCCAGTATTCCTGACATGCTGCCCCCGCCTGGAACCGGAAATTGATCTTTCCCTTGCTTGTTTGCATCTTCATTGGAATAATAAGGTTTCAAAGATAGATTAGCATTTTCAGAAACAGCTACATTGATGATTGCCATAAGGTCTCTGTTTATTTTTTTCTCACGATTGTAATCATAATAGTTTGCATTTTCTTGAAGATCAGATGTAAGTTCAGGAATAAACGATTTATCATAATAATCATCTATATCTCTGGCTTCTGCATAAGTCAGGCTTTGAAAGGAATGTCTTTCAATTTCATTGAAATTAAAAAAGATATCGCAATTCACCTTGTCGCCAAATTCCTGGCTTAATCCTAATGTGACATGATCCCTTGGGCCAAGCTCTCCTTCTCCTTTCCATTTATCAGCCTTTGAATAAGAATATGAGGCAAAAAATTTTGTTTTTG
>JAIVWD010000241.1:0-4147 GCA_049190315.1 Deltaproteobacteria bacterium
AATTATTAAGTACCTTCCTTCGTAATTCGACATTCCTTGTTCGACATTCGACATTAAGCTAATTAGACGCGTTCAACGATTACTTGATATAATTTATGTCACTTTTTTGTATTGCACCCGCCAAAGCACTTTGACAAACTTAGCTGATTACCTTCTACCTATCCACCTGTAGTTACTTCTTCTTTCTCAATTAGCCCAACAGCACCCACAACTTTTTCACCTTTAGCCATATTGATGAGTTTTACACCCTGAGTATTGCGGCTGATAACTGATATGCCCTTAATATGCATGCGTATGATCTTGCCTGTATTCGTCATCAGCATAAGATCATCCACTTCCTCTACGAGCATTATTGAAACAACCTGTCCGTTACGCTCGCTGGTTTTTATTGTAATTACTCCCTTGCCGCCGCGTTTTTGAACAGGATACTCGTCAATAGATGTTCTTTTTCCATATCCGTTTTCCGTTACGGAAAACAAGGTTTGACCATGGCTTAAAACTTCCATGCCTACGATATAATCCCCGGCAGCAAGGCGCATTCCGCGAACACCTCTTGCAACACGTCCTAACGGGCGTGCATCTGACTCATGAAAGCGAATCGACTTGCCATTCGCAGAACACAAAAAGATATTCATTGTGCCATCGGTCATCCTCGTTTCAATCAATTCATCACCAGGGGCCAGATTAAGTGCAATTATACCTCCGGTTCTGGGGTGGCTGTAAGCCATAATATCTGTTTTTTTAATCAGTCCGTTTTTCGTTGCCATAAAAACATGGGAGCCGGGTTCAAATGACTTTACAGCAAGTACAGTAGCGAGCTTTTCGTCCTTTTCAAAGTTAAGAAGATTGACAATTGCCTTACCGCGACTAATACGGCCATGCTGAGGAATTTCATAAACTTTACACCAGTAAACTTTCCCCATATTCGTGAAAAACAGGAAGGTATGGTGTGTTGAAGCAACAAAGAGATGTTTAACAAAATCTTCTTCCTTTATCGCCATGGCGGTTTTTCCTTTGCCGCCACGGTGCTGGCTCTGATAAACCGTAATCGGGGTTCTTTTTATGTAACCGCTGTTTGAAATGGTGACCACCATGTCTTCCTCAACTATCATGTCTTCTATAGTAATTTCTTTGGTGGATGCGACTATTTCTGTGCGGCGCTGATCCCCGAAATCATTTTGTATTTGTGTCAGCTCGTTTTTTATAATACTTTCAACAATTCGTTCACTGGATAGTATTTCTTTAAATCTGGAGATGTCTTTAAGAATGTTTTTATATTCTTCTAATATTTTTTCCTGTTCAAGTCCGGTAAGCTTCTGCAGGCGCATATCAAGTATCGCCTGTGCCTGAATTTCGGTTAATTCAAATTTTTTAACAAGGCGTATTTTTGCTTCCGCGGGTGATTTTGATTCCTTTATCAGGGAAATGACATCATCAAGATTTTCGAGCGCAATTTTCAAACCTTCAAGAATATGGGCACGGTCTTCAGCCTTTTTTAAATCAAACCTGGTACGCCGAATAATTATTTCTTTGCGGTGGAGAATGAAATGCTCAAGGATTTCTTTAAAAGAGAGAAGCTCGGGACGGTTGTTTACAACAGCAAGAAGGATAATTCCAAAACTGGTCTCGAGCCTGGTATGTTTATAAAGTTGATTGATGACTACTTCTGCAATAGAGTCTTTTTTAAGACGAATAACTATTCTCATTCCTTGTCTGTCAGATTCATCTCTTACAAATTTGATGCCTTCAATCTGCTTATTTTTTATCAAATGTGCTGTGTTTTCTATGAGTTTTGCTTTATTAACCTGATAGGGCAGTTCTGTAATTATGATACTTTCTTTCTGCGTACTTTTATTTTTTTCAACCGCGGCCCTGCCTCGCATTCGGATTATGCCTCTACCGGTATTGTATGCGTCATATATCCCATTGGTTCCGTAAATAATGCCGGCAGTGGGAAGGTCAGGACCCGGTACGAATTTCATGATTTCCTGTATTGTAAGGTCAGGATTGTCAATAATGGCTTTTATCGCTTCAGTGATTTCATTAAGGTTATGAGGAGGGATGTTAGTCGCCATGCCGACCGCTATGCCGGATGATCCGTTAACTAAGAGATTCGGAAATTTTGATGGAAGAACAGATGGCTCTGTTAAAGATTCATCATAGTTTGCAGCAAAATCAACAGTTTCCTTCTCCAGATCCTCTAACATCTGATGTGCAAGTCGCATCATCCTGATTTCAGTATATCTCATCGCGGCAGGAGGATCTCCATCTATAGATCCAAAATTACCCTGTCCGTCTATTAGTGGATATCTAAGAGAAAAATTTTGTGCCATGCGAACAATAGTGTCATAAACGGCGGTGTCTCCATGCGGGTGATATTTACCTATGACATCACCAACGATACGGGCAGACTTTTTATATGGTTTATTCCAGTCGTTTTTCAACTCGCGCATGGCAAATAGAGAGCGACGATGTACAGGTTTCAGCCCATCACGCACATCAGGAAGTGCTCGGCCTATAATAACACTCATGGCATAATCGAGATAAGATTTTTTCATCTCGCTTTCGATGCTTATCTCGGGCAGTTTTTCTGTTTCCATTCTATATTCACCTAAAAATTCAGGGTTCAGGGTTCAGGGTTCAAAGGTTCATGGTTACAAAACTATTTTCTTATGGGCTCAATCATTTTTTGATAGCTGGAATGATAAATATCCGTTAATGTCAAGAATGCTGTCACAACAAGCGGACCATAAATTATGCCCAGGATTCCGAATAATTTCAACCCTCCAATTATGGAAAAAAATACTAAGAGCGTATGCATTTTAACGCGTTCGCCAACCAGCTTGGGTTTGAAAACATATTCAATTGTACCGGACAGAATTAAATAAAATATAATAAAAAATATGCCCGCGGCAACCCTTCCTGTTAAAAAAAGATAGACAGTTGCAGGAATAAATACAACTCCAATTCCGATAATCGGGAGAAATGCGAGCAGAGCCATAATTACACCCCACATAAAAGGCGATTTTAAACCGAACATCATAAAAACAAAACCACCCAGTGTCCCCTGAATCAAACCGCCCAGCCCATTGCCGATTAGAATGGCTCCAGCCATATCCTTAAACTTTTGAAACAGTTTTTCATTTTGTTCTTTTGGCAGAGGAGAAAGACCAATTATGAACGATACAATTTTATTTCCGTCAATAAACAGAAAATAGATTATAAGCAGCATGAAAAAGAAGTTTATTAATAGTTTAAACACATTTGAAGCTATAGCGCTGGCTTGCTCATACAGGAATAGGCCGACGACTTTGCCCAGTTCGGAAATCGCTTTGTTGAGTTCTTCTCCAGTGAGCTTAATGTTGAAGTTTGATAGTATATTGTTTGCACTTTCCAGAACTCTGCTGCTTTCAAGAATGCTTTTAATCTGTTTGCCTAATACAGCGCTTTTTGCTGTAAGATACAGTTCGTAAGCCTCATTAGATAAAATACCCACAAAAAAGACTATAGGAACAAACAGGACAATAAATATAATGATACAGGTTAAAAATGATGCAAAAGGAGGATTTATTTTATTTTTAACTTTTATAAATTTGTAAACAGGGTTGAAAATACCTGTAACAACGGAAGCGAGAACAATAATTGATATGAATGGCCAGAAGAGCCAGCCTATCATGAACGTTGAAACAAGAAAAATGGCAAGAAAAAACCACAGAATAATATCACGGGGAGTTTTATTCTGCATAGCACCTCCAGTTCCCCCTCACTCATCACTCAGCGGGGAGGGCAAGGGGCACAATTGCGGAATGGCTTTAACAGAAGAGCCATGGGCTGTTATACGAGACCTTTGCAAAACGCCCCCTTTTGCCCAATTTCTGCGTCAGGCTATGTTAGCTGTTAAGCTGCTGAGCTGATAAGCTGTTATGCCTTTTTATCTTATGAGCTTAAGAGCCATCAGCTATAAGCTAAGCTGTATTCCTGCATTTAAAATTTTCGCCTTCCTTGAACTTGAACAAAATTGAACATTTTTCAAAGGTCTCAAGTTATGACTTCTAACATAAAAAAGGAATTCATAAACCTTTTTTTTTTATTATGTCAATAAATAAAGGCAAATTGGCAAATTTTAATATAAGAAATTTGAAAGCTC
>JAIVWD010000241.1:4157-5642 GCA_049190315.1 Deltaproteobacteria bacterium
TATAGACTTTCAGATAATTAATTTCACAAGGCCAGAAGGAGGAAGGCGTATTAGTTATACGTCGACGACTGATAACACAGTGAAATTATTTATCTGAAAGTCTATAGCGTATGAATTTGAAGGACAGGCTCTTTACCTGCCGACAAAAATGCCGGCCGTTAATAAAAGAAGGAATTCATATATAAATACAGCAGGATAGCTGTCGCCGAATAGAGCATAAGTAATTCCGCCGCCTATAACTGCAGGTACACCAAAAAAAACCAAGATTCCCAATTTCCTGCTTATATCCATTTTTATAAACCTCCTGTCAAAAAAGTCCGCCTGAATGGCACTAAGTTCATGTAAAACCAGTATGTTAAAATTTAAATAAATATGATTGAAATCATTTAAACTATTTTTATATCAATAAATCATAATCAAGTAAAGAGAAAACATATAAATTGATTATTTTTTACCATATAAAATGCGCTTGAGTTCACGACAAGTAAAGTGTGGTTCATCATCTCTCAGGTAGGGAAGCAGAATTTTTTTCCGGCGGAGTAAATCTCTCGAAATTTCAGCAAAAATCATATCTGGTTTATAAAGTGCGGCTTTGGCGATTTGTTTACCAAAAGGATTAATTATTTCGCTTCCTCCCCAGAACCGATAAGGATCATCCTCATCTTTTTCCGTATTTTTCACGCGCTCTCTTTTTTCAAAATAACGTTCAATACCGACACGGTTTACACATATATTGTAAATTCCAAATACGCGCGAATAGAATCTATTTATGATTTCCCAGCTTTCAATATTGTTGAATTCGCTTCCCATAGAACCTTGGGATGAGTTTAAAATAGTTATAAATATGTCTGCTTTCTGGCATATTCCAAGATAAGGCAGGGCAGGGTGCCACATGTCGTTACAAATAAAAACGGATAAATTATAGCCAAGCAACCTGAATGTTGATACTCGTTTCCCATTAGAAAAATATTTTCTTTCTTCAAATACTCCATGGTTTGGTAAATTTAACTTGCGGTATGCAAATAGAACTTCTCCATCGACAGCAATAAGCGCAGAGTTATAAAAATTCATAGATTTGGACTCTTCAATAAAACCGACTATTGCTGCTGTTCCTTTTGTTGCGAGCGCTAGTTTTTTTATTTCTTTAGACTCTATTTTAAGAGCCACTTCATGATATTTTTCTCCAACAAAATATCCTGTCAGCGCCAATTCCGGGAATACAATCAGATCAGCTTTTTTTTCTTTGGCATGATGGATTTTTGAAATTGTATCTTCAAGGTTTGCCTTAATATCAAGCAATATAGGATCGGTCTGATAAGTAGCGACTTTCATTTGCTGATTACCTTTGAATATCAGAGAATTATAATTGGACGACTTTAATTACTCAAGTTTCGCACACCTCTATGCAACAAAAGCTTTAAAGGGCAGGTATTAGATAGTTTTTTTAAAAGAGCAAAATAATATGATTGATATTCTAAACCACTA
>JAIVWD010000242.1:0-5628 GCA_049190315.1 Deltaproteobacteria bacterium
ACTCAATGTATTCCTGCGGTTAAAATTTGCGCCTTCCTTGAACTTGAAAAAATTTTCTAGTTTTCGTTCGGACACTAAATAGTAAGAAAATACTCAAAGTTTTGAACGATATGGTATGATTTAACAATATGCATAGGGGGAGGTATAAAGGATATTACTGTGAATGCTCATCAGACCGCGATCTCGAGCAGAATTTTATCATACTCTACTGACGGTGTACCCTTGGCTCTCTTATCCTTGTTCTTTTTCAATTCAACGAGACCCAGCCTTTCCAAGAAAGCTAAATCCTGAATAACATTCTTAAGGTCTCGATTCGTCAGCTTGGCCAGTTCATACATGGATTTCGGCCTCTTTTCTTTTATGGCGTGTAGCAACTCCAAGCGCTTGGGGGTGAGGGCTTTTCTCATAGTACTTAAGTTTTCAAAATAGAGGCCCTTCTTCGAGAAGATCTTCTCGCCTGCCATGATTTCTTTCATGGTATCATTAGCCTCTTCAAGAAACTCTTCTGTGGACTTGATAGTAATTCTTATATTTTTAACTTTCATGATTTTCCCCTCGTAAGCGCTTTATATCCCTGTAGAAGTCTGCAAACAGTTGATCTACGTTCTTGAACTCATATGGTATTTCACTACTTCCAACGTGCTTGTGATCTCCTTTTCCTTCTGCGTTGTCGTACCCGACGACCCTCTTGCCGCCACGGATATAGGCCAAAGAATACTTGACACCATGTGGTTTATCATTTGATTTTGGAACTTGCCAGATTTTGATTTCAATAATATCACCAGCTTCAGTAAGTTCCTTTACATGATAAATTAATCTGGCTTTCATAGTAGGTATATTATACCCACTTTAAGCGGGTGTCAACTCAAAACAATAATGGGATTAAGAGGGTGGGGCTTTTATCCCCAAAGAGAATCATGAAGACCGGACTTGCGCTCAATTACGCTGGATATCGAAGATCTTAAGACTTCTTCTTTACCCAGTATTGTTACACTCTGGCTGGCCCTTGTAACCGCCGTATAAATAAGTTCTCTTGAAAGTACGGAATAATCTTTATCCGGCAAAATAAGATAAAGGTTTTCAAACTCAGATCCCTGGCTCTTGTGAACAGTCATAGCATAAACCGTTTCATGTTGTGGTAATCCGTAAGGCAGAAATCGTCTCAATTCTCCGGAAGCTCCAGGAAAAAATACATGCATATCATTGCCGGCAGAGTCTGGAATTGGCATGGTTATGCCGATATCTCCGTTAAAAAGGCCGAGTTTATAGTCGTTGCTGGTTATGAGAACCGGCCTGCCTTTATACCATAAGGTTTCGGTCTGTATTAGATTTTCACGGCTCAATATCTGTTCGATAATTGCATTTACTGCATAGACCCCGAATTGCCCCATCTTTACAGCACACAATATTTTAAAGCGATTAAAAAGTTCAAGCGCAATGCCAGGATCATCAGTTTTGAGATATTCTGAATAGAACTCAATAACTTTATCCGTAAGAATTCGTTTGAAATTATCAGCCGCCAATATTTTTTCAAACATTATACTTCTGTCGTCCTCATTTTTCAGCAGGGATAAAGATTTATTAATGTCTCCGAGCTTAACAGCTTGACTTAATCCGCCGATTCCGCTGCCGGCAGCAAATCTATAATTTTTTTTCAAAAGAACAATGCAGTCATGTAACACCTTTATGTCTTTATATTCTTTGATAGAATCCGTAAATTTTTCATCTGTTAATTCTTCAACTTTATTAATAAAATTTGCTGTAAATCCGCGAACATGGCTGTTGCCGCAAATGTCGCCAAGCACTGAACCGGGATCTACGGATGCCAGTTGATCGCTGTCTCCTATCAGTATGAGCCTTGCATCAATTGGGACTGCCTGTATGAGTTTTGACATTAAAGGCAGGTCAACCATCGAGGCTTCATCTACTACAACAATATCGGCAGAAAGGGGATTTTCAGAATTATGACGAAAAAAAGGAGAACCAATAATAGTTTTCAGCATTCTGTGAATTGTAAAAGTTTCCTCTGGTATGGCTGCTTTGATATAATCTTTGCAATCAAGCTTTTCTTTAATGCTTCTGATTGATTCGCTTAACCTTGCCGCAGCTTTTCCTGTTGGAGCTGCAAGAAAAATTCCAGGGTTTTCTTCTTTACCTGCCTGCTCTAATAAAAGCGCCAGGATCTTTGCAACAGTTGTAGTTTTGCCTGTTCCCGGCCCGCCGGAGATAACGCAGAACTTCTTAAAAGTCGAAGTTATGGCGGCAACCTTTTGCCAGTTAATATCGCTATCCGTTCTTTCAGGAAAAAGCCTCTTTATGCTGTCTTTTATAAGCGATAAATTTAAGCCGCTGATATCTTCTTTGGTGCGTTCCTTTATAGAATCAGAAAGTTTTTTTTCATACTCCCAGTAGCGATAAAGATAAAGCCTGTTTTCCTCATCAAGTATAAGAGGGCAAAGATCTCCCGGTCTTCCGACAATCCCGGTTGACATCAAATTGTCCTTCCATACGGAAAGCCCCGGACATATAATCGCATCCCTTTCCTCATCTTTTTCAAGCAGCGTTTTCCCGGCAAAAGATGCAAGGTCAAGACACACATCCCCCTTGCCTGTAACATTGCTTACAAGAGCTGCTCCAAGAAATACTTCCTGATATTTGCCGTCCGCAAGATTCGCCATAAACCCCGCGAAATGAATGTCTATATCGGTTAGTATGCCTGCTTGATGTAATCTCAATAAATTATTTTTGTTCATATTTTACCACATCCATGACCACGAAATTGTGATGGCGCCGTCCTTGAATCTGCCGGTGTCAGGACTTTTTTTGTGCCACGGATACCTGTTGCCGGAATAGTTGTTATAAGGGCAGCGCAAAGGAACTTGATATCCCTTTCATAATCTCATCCACAGTTTCTTCTCCTGCCCCGGCAAAGGCATCAGAAAAACAAAACAGAAAGCTTCCCATTGCAAGAAGAAGGATAAGAATAACACGATGCAATTTATTGTCCCGCTTCCAATAGACTTTCGCTCCCTTTCCGGCGTTGCAGAATAGCCCCTTTTTCTTGATAAATAGTGCCCGAACGAAAACTAGAAAATTTTTTCAAGTTCAAGGAAGGCGCAAATTTTAATCGCAGGAATACATTGAGTATTTCGAGAATTAAAATTTAAGCCTAACGCAGAAATTGGAAAAATTAGCAGTTTTCGTTCAGGCACTAAATACGAGCACGTTTCTAAACAACCTTTTCTTGACATATAAAATCAAAAAGACTACATTGCAATCATTTTCATTAAAAAAGGGGTGATAAATGCAGCTTACAATTAGAATGCCAAAAGAACAGATGACTATGATTGAATATATCGCAAAAAAAATGGAGCTTAAAAAATCTGATGTAACCAGAATAGCTTTAAAAAAATTTATAGAAGAATATAACGAAAGTACAGAAAAACCATTCACTAAGGTTAAACATCTTCTCGGTATTGTTGAAAGCGGAATACCTGATCTTGGGCAACGTCATCGCGACTATTTGATAAAAAAAATAAAAAAGGTCGACAAATGAAAGCTATTTTAGATACAGGCCCGTGGGTTGCATTAATAGACAAAAGTGAATCAAAACATGATATTTGTGTACGATGGCTCAAGAATTTTTCCGGAAAATTATATTCTACCGAATCTGTTTTAACAGAAGTTCTTTACCTTTTAAATTTCTCAGTAAAAGCGCAAACAGCAGCTATTGATTTTGTTCTAAAATCTGTGGTTGAAATCATTCCCTCCAGTGTTGAGAGTATGAAAAAAGTAAAAATTCTAATAAAAAAGTATTCAGATCTGCCCATGGATTACGCTGATGCAACAATTGTATGTCTTGCAATGGATACAGGGATATACAATATTATTACATTGGATCAAAAAGATTTCAATATTTACAGATTCAAAAAAAAGCAGTCATTTGTCATTATGCCTTAATCATTTCTGAATAATGAAATGAAAGGTTTTTTGCCCATTTTCAGGTAAAGCATGGCTTCCAGTATCACAGCGTTTGTATTGATGTTTCTCGATTTATTGATTTTGCCGTCTTCAAAAATACCTGCGTAAAATCCGTATTTGGGGTGTTTAAGGACAACGGCCTCTTCCCTGAGATCCGAACTGTAATCATCCGAAAAAACAGCCGACCAGGAAATAGCTGCTTTTGAGGACAGGCTTTTCAGATTTGGACTGAAACGTTCTTTATGATCCACGCAGACCCATGGTTTGCCCTCATAAAATATACAATTATAAACAAACCAGGGCTTTTGATTGATGGAATCTTCGGACACAGATGTCATGATATCTGTTTTTTCCCATCGTTTTTTTTGATAGCCAGAGTTTATTATTTTTGGCACATGCGCGAACTTTTGAACGTGGATTTTCATTAAGGCCAAACCAAAGCGGCCCGCCAGGTACTTCATCACCATGTATATTTACACTATTTTCGATAAGCATAGTGATTTCGGCCTGGAATGCATTGTCATCAACAGCTATCTGCCGTGTGATATCAAGATGAAGCTCTGCAGGTGAGCCGCCTGAGTTCTTGGCAGGCGACATGGATCGCATCCAGATTGAGCTGATAAGCTCGCGGGCATTGGGAACATCAACACCTGCATTCCTCACTGATTCCAGATTTCTTTGTGCGATTTGCCTTAATTTATCCTGACCTGCCTGGACAGCAATAGAATCAACAAGCGATTGTACTGCTGTCCACAAAAAAATCGGAAGGCGTAATGACCGGGACACCATCACCTCTACTGCGAAAAACATGGGCGAGGATACGGATTAAATCACGAGTTTCCTGTGCAGCCTGTGAAAGCAAAATGTGATCTTCCAGCAATACAAGAAGCTCCGGGCTGAATGGCCAGCATTCGAAAACCTCCTTGCAGATAATATTTTTTTCCGCTTCGGACTTGTCCTGGTGAAGCAATCGAAACCTTTCGTTTGCATATACATTGGAAATATTGATAATTTCAGATTCGGAAATATTATCTCTGTTCTCAAAAAGACGGTGCAATAAAAGGAGCCGTCTATCCTGTTTAGCTGCCGGATCTCTAAAATCAATTAAAACCGGCCCCTGGCGGTGAACCTGTTGAAAAGCATCATTTTGATTATTGAGAACAGAAATTGCAAAAATGAGTATTTCCGGGCGATCTTTAGCTATTTCTGAGAGGTTTTGGACAAAGTTATAGGCCCATTGTCGTAATAAAAATTCTGTTTTAGGATCTTTTTCCGGTAATCCTGTGTACCATGTTTGAAATTCATCCAGTATCAGGCACGTGGGATGTTCCTCAAACATTTTTTCAAGCAAAGTTCTTGGAGGAAAGGATTGGGACATCTGTTCGAATTGGCCACGGTAATATTCTCCTTTTGGATGTCGATCAAATATCAACTCCCATAATAAAGGGTATTCATGATTGTGGACTGGCTCAGGAGACTGCACGGCATGATGCATAACCGCCATGATATGGGATTTACCTCTGCCACGATCTCCCATCAAAATAATTGGACGGCCGCTGCGTTTTGAACTTATTGCTTTAAGCGCAGTTTGAATATCAGAAGTAGGGTATGTAATAGACAGTATATAGTCAGGGGGTCGCTGGCCAT
>JAIVWD010000243.1:0-5607 GCA_049190315.1 Deltaproteobacteria bacterium
GCACTGAAAATATATAGCACGCCGAAGGCGTACAACAACTTTAGGCATTTTAGGCACTTTAGCTCACTTTAGGCACTTTTTACTCATCTATTCTATGCTACCGAATTCATTAGGCATAAAATGGAAATTCCTATACTATTAGATTAAGAGACAATTATGAATAAAACCGGCTTTTTATATGATGAAAGATATTTACTTCACGATACCGGCCCATACCATCCTGAAGTTCCTGCAAGGCTGAAAGCTATTTATAGCGGAATAAAAGACGCAAACCTTCTTTCCATGCTGACCTTGATCAACGCAAGCCATGCGGATCTTAAATGGATAGAAACCGTGCATGAGAGAGACTATATTAATCGCTTTAAAGAAGCTTGTCTTGCAGGAAAAAAGATATTCGACAGTCCGGATAATCAGATGTGCCCTGAAACTTATGATACAGCCCTGCTTGCAGTGGGAGGCATTCTTGATACAATAGATCTGGTCATGAAAAACAAAATTGATAATGCATTCTGTGCTGTAAGACCTCCAGGGCATCATGCTGAAATTAATAAAGCTATGGGGTTCTGCTATTTTAACAATGTTGCAATTGCTGCAAGGTATTTTCAAAAAGAATGGGATATAAAAAAGGTCGGAATCGTTGATTTTGATGTCCATCATGGTAATGGGACCCAACATATTTTTGAAGAAGATCCATCTGTATTTTATTATTCAATTCATCAGCATCCCTCATTTGGATACCCGGGTACCGGCCGAGAATTTGAAAAGGGATCAGGGCCCGGCTATGGATTTACATTGAACTCTCCGGTCTTGCCGGACCAGGGAGACAGTGAATATAAGAAATTTTTTGAAAATGATCTTTTTGCTGCCTTTGAAACATTCAAGCCTGAAGTTATTATTGTATCTGCAGGTTTTGATGCTCATATTGATGATGATATGTCAGATATCAGCTTGTCAACAGAAGGCTTTTCATGGATAATGGAAAAAATAGTCAAAATGGCAGGCATTTATTCTAACGGTAGATTAGTTTCCGTGCTGGAGGGAGGATATTCCCTTAAACGCCTTCCTGAGCTGGCAAAAAATCATATTGAAATTCTATTAAACAAATAATTAAGTTGTTTGGAAGTCAAAATGTTCGGAGGATAAAATGTTTGTCAGCCAATCGATGACCAGGGAGGTCATCACAATTAACAAAGATGCTGATATTTTTGAAGCAAAAGACAAAATGACCAAACACCGAATACGCCATCTTCCGGTAGTGGGGAAGGATAATCGTATTATAGGGATTGTTTCAGATCGTGATATAAGAAGCGCTCTTCCCTGCAGTCTATTAAAAGATTACGATACAGGAAAAACAAGGGAAAAACTTTTAGAGTTTAAGATTAAAGATATCATGATAATTGATCCCTTTACTATTTCCTTGTCATATACCATTCAAGATGCCCTTATGCTTATGCAGAAAACACGCGTTGGAGCATTTCCTGTTGTAGATAAACAGGGCAGAATTAAAGGCATCATCTCTACTCGTGACCTTTTACGCGCATTTATCAATGTTCTGGGTATAGAAGAATCCGGGACTCTATTATGTATTATTGTAGAAGAAAAAATCGGTCAGTTGAAAAAAATTGTTGATGCCATAACCGAGGAAAATATTTCTTTTGGCAGCGTTCTTGTAGCCAGATACTGGGATGAAGGCAAGAAAGCCGTTTTTCCATACCTTTTAACAAAAAAGGTAAGTCACGTGAAAAGAAAACTCAAGAAAATGGGCTACACTCTTCTCGACCCGACAGAATGGTATATAGATCAGACATCTCAAGATAAATAAGTGCCTAAAGTGAGCTAAAGTATATTAAAGTGCCTAAAGTTAAGGAATACTGTCATTTTTATATATTTCTTAAGGAACGTGGACGAAATAACTTCCACAAGTAGGCGCATAGATTTGGGTTATCAATTAGCACGCCGAAGGCGTACCATAACTTTAGGCATTTTAGGCACTTTAGCTCACTTTAGGCACTTTTTACTCATCTATACTATCAAGTTAGCACCCTTAATTCCAAATGCCAGAGGGAGAGGGTAAAATGTATATTAAATGCTGGGGATCAAGAGGTTCCATTCCTGTATCAGGGAAAGATTATATTAAATACGGCGGCGATACAACCTGTCTGGAAATAAGAAGCAAAAGCAATGATATAATTATCGTTGATACCGGCACTGGAATTCGAAGGCTTGGGAACCAGTTAATAAAAGAAAGTCTATATAAATATAATATTATCTTCACACATGCCCACTGGGATCATATAATGGGCTTCCCTTTTTTTAAACCGCTTTATTCCAAACATGCCGAATTCCGAATGCACAAATGTCCATTTCACGGCAACTTTGTGGAAACCATGCTTTCAAAAATTATGGCCCCGCCTTATTTCCCGGTACGGGATTCTGATTTAAGGGCAAAAATATCCTATGAAGAAGCATGTAAAACAAAATTTGAAATAGGATCCGTCACAATAATACCCATCCCTATCAGTCATCCTAACCGGGGTAGTGGATATAAATTCATTGAAGACGGGAAATCTTTTGTTTTTCTTACAGATAATGAACTGGGTTTTATCCATCCTGGAGGTCTGGAGTATAAAGAATATCTTGAATTCTCTTATGAAGCGGATCTGCTTATTCACGATGCAGAATATACACCTAATGAATATAAAACAACTATTGAATGGGGCCACTCGGTATATACCGATGCGCTTGATCTTGCTTCTGAAGCCGGGGTAAAAAAGTTGGGGCTTTTTCACATTAACCAGGAAAGAACTGATAGTGAAATGGATAAAGTTGTTGAAGATTGTATGGAAAGTATAGCTGAAAAAGACCATAAGTTTGAATGTTTCGCAGTAACCAGCGACATGAGTTTCGTTTTATAAATTAGCGCACCTTCGGTGCGAACATAAGTGCCTAAAGTGAGCTAAAGTATATTAAAGTGCCTAAAGTTAAGGTATTCCGCCATTTTATATAAGGATTTCTTGAGTCATTAATGCATAGGAAAGCGCAACAGTTTCTATTTCTACATTATCAATTAGCACGCCGAAGGCGTACCATAACTTTAGGCATTTTAGGCACTTTAGCTCACTTTAGGCACTTTTTACTCATCTATCCTATGGTACCGAATTCATTAGGCATAAAATGAAAATTTCTATACTATTAAATTAATGACAGAAAATAACAAAACCCTGATAAAAACCGTTTCATTAACCCCACCCTCTTTACAAGATAATACTGCGGATGCTGAACGGCTGATAAGGGCCATAAAATCTAATCTTGAAACTGATGCTGTTGTAGATATTGATCTTTATTTATTAAGGCAGCTTCCTGGTCTTCTCAGGAAGTGGAACTATAATGTCCGCTGTATTTTTTTAAAAGACCGCACAAGATGGATTCTTACAGGTATCACCAGCTCAACAGATACAATTCCCATTGCAGGTCTGGCTGTTGACTTAGGCACCACAACAGTTGTCCTGCGCATCATAGACCTTTCAACAGATCAAATTCTTGCCGAACATACCTTTGACAACCCCCAAATAGCTGTTGGGCCTGATATATTAACCAGGATACATTACTCTGATCAGGATGAAGGGCTGAAAAAGATAAACAGACTGATTATAGACGGTCTCAATCAAATGATTGAGAAATCGTGCAGCTCATGCAACATCAAACCTGATAATATATACGCTGTTTCTGTAGCAGGTAATACTGCTATGACTCATTTTTTTATGGGGCTTAATCCATATTGGATAATACGAGAACCGTATATTCCTGTCGTAAACAAGCCCGGCCTTATTAAAGCGAAAGAATTGGGCATTAATGTTAACCCTCTTGCGAGAGTTATTATATTCCCGAATGTCGGCAGCTATTTTGGAGGCGACCTGATAGCAGGTATTCTTTTCTCGGGTATTGATAAAAAAGAAGACGTGTCCATTTTAGTAGATGTCGGGACAAATGCAGAGGTCTTGTTAGGTAATAAACACTGGCTTGTAGCATGCGCCGGCGCGGCAGGTCCTGCCCTCGAAGGGGGTGTAACCAGGATGGGAATGCTGGCTGGTCCCGGAGTTATTGATCGGATTACAATTGACCCGGTTACTTTTAACATTAAAGCTCATACAATAGAGGATGAGCCTCCTAAGGGAATCTGCGGATCAGGACTTATAGACCTTGCGGCCTGTTTCTTTCTTTATGGCATTATCGACATCTGCGGCAAGTTTGTGCCATCAATGTGCGGTAACAGGCTGAAAGATAAAGATGGTATGAAATATTACGTGGTAGTGCCTGCAAGCGAATCCGGAACAGGGTTTGATCTTATAATCAGCCAGGCGGATCTTGACAGCCTGATAAGATCTAAGGCAGCAATGTATACAATACTTGAAACAATTACTTCTTCGGTAGGAATGTCACTTAAAGATCTTTCTACATTTTTTGTGGCAGGCACCTTTGGTTCTTATATCAATCCCAAATCAGCCATTTCCATTGGAATGCTTCCCGACTTGCCTGTTGACAGCTACAAATCCCTGGGTAACAGCTCATTAGGCGGAGCAACAATGGCAATTAGATCAAATGATTGCCTGAATGAAATTGATAATATCAGAGACAAAATAACCTATCTTGAGTTAAACGTAAATCAGGAATTTATGAACAGATTCAGTGCCGCCAAGTTTCTACCTCATACGGATAACTCTCTTTTTCCTTCAGTTCAACCTAAGTTGAGCCATAAAGACACCAAGATTATAATGTAATATGGGGTATCTAATCATCTCCCGTAAAGTTTTATCTTTACAGGATGAAATATCCAGTAGATCAAATGGAATTTGAAGAAATGTTTAAAACAGAGCAAGACTGCATTGATTACCTGGTTTCATTGAGATGGCCAAATGGTTTTGAATGTCCACAATGTGGTTCGATAAAGTTTTGGAAAAAGAGCAAGGGAAGGTTTGAATGTTGTGATTGTCATAAAGAAACAACAGTGACAAATAATACGATGTTTCATAAAACGACAAAGTCTCTATTGATTTGGTTTCGTGCAATATGGTGGATGGTAGCTCAAAAAAATGGTGTTAGTGCAAAAGGTTTACAGAAAATACTTGGATTAGGCAGCTATCAGACGGCATGGACTTGGTTACACAAATTCAGACGTCTGATGGTCTTGAGAGGTAGAAGTAAGTTGCACGGAACTGTAGAAGTTGATGAAGTGCTTGTTGGAGGTAAAACTCCGGGAAAGCGAGGACGGGGAGCAGAAGGGAAAAGTTTAATAGCTGTAGCTGTTGAAGTAAAAGGTAGAAAAACTGGCAGGGTAAGAATAGAAAGGATACCAGATGCATCAGGTAGAAGTTTAAAAAGCTTTATTGAAAGAAACATTGAAGCATCGTCAACAATCATAACCGATGGATGGCCAAGCTATTCTGAATTAGAAAAAATATATTACAAAATTTAGCTATTAAAATAAAAACACATAACTTGCGCCCCACTCCCCATAGATCCAACCACCAGTGGTTCCTCCTATAAAAGCCCCCATAAATTGAGAGCTGGAATATGCCCCCATTGCAGTGCCTTTTAAATTACCGGGAG
>JAIVWD010000244.1:0-5618 GCA_049190315.1 Deltaproteobacteria bacterium
CTTCCTCTCCTTTATATTGCCGTAAACACTTATTTTAATTTCCGGACGTATTTTGCTGTCGGTTTCCAAATAAATTGTGTCGAAAAAACGGCTTTTTTCATTTTTCAGGTTTGTTACAATCAATAAATATTCTGATTCTTTTGATGGCGTTATAATTTTCTTTATTTTGTAGCTTATTTCTTTACCTTTTTGGGCTTTTACTCCAAGTATTTTAAAAGGATATTTTTTTTCAGGAATTATCTTAATTGATTGCTTTATATCTTCTCCAATATAACCCCTGAGAATTATACTGTTAGGTGTAATAGTTACAAATTTATCAACTTTGCCCTGGATAACAAAATTTAATTTTGGATGCTTTTCGTCATTAGTATGGATAACTATGTTTTTCTTGAGTTTTCTTCCACCATATCCATTTGAATTGACTTTAATATTGATTTTTCCCTCTCCGCCCGGAGAGATGAGTCTCGGGAAAGAGACCGCGGTACACCCTCAGCCGGTTTTGACTTTTTCAATATTAAGATCAGCAGTTCCTTTATTTTGAATAATAAATTGATGGTCTATTTCAGCACCTTCAACAACAGGATCAAACTCATAATTATCTACAGGCAGATAAGCAGAAGGATATGTATTAACATTATCTTCGGCTTTTATAGATGCATTTAAATTTAAAATAAGAGAAAATAAGAGAAAAAAGAAAAACAGGTTTTTAATCTTCATTTTTAAAGCTCCTTTTACAGAAATTTCTAAACTCATTTTTATGTAACATTAACTATCTACGCGTGAGCTTCAGGTGTGATCGAATTTAAAACAGGAAACTGTTTGAACGTATTAGAGATCGTTAAGAAAGAACCTCGTAGGATCTTGTCATTGTTTATTAAGTGCTTATTGAACTATTACTACTATTTTCATTCAGGGCAAGTTCTTTCTTTACGATATCTTATGCGTGAGTTTTTCATGGTTTAAATTTGATTATACCTGAAGCGAATATATTTTTAACAAGCTATACGAGTTTGTAAATTCCAGTTTTACTAATTTCGGGTTAACTCTACCCTTTGTATCTCCGAGGTATCGGTATCAACAAAACAGAATCCAGGATAGCCGTCTTTTCCCATAATCTCACCTGGATTTAAGAATATGGTTTGGCCGATTTTCTTTATATGGTGCTTATGAGAATGACCATAACAGACCAATTGGTATTTATTGGTTGATGCAAGTCCTTGTCCTACTATATCCTGATGTGTAAATCCAACATTAAATCCATTAATATTAATATCGCCGACGAGGCCGTAAAGCTTGATATTTGTAAAACCGGTTAGAGAAAACTTTGTTAAAAGGTACTGGTCTCCATCATTGTTCCCCAAAACTCCGTGGACAGGGATATCTGCTTCATTGAGCTCTTTCAGCATAAATGGGGCAACAAAATCTCCGCAGTGAATAATCATGCCGGCATTTTTTTCTTTGATAATTGCCAGGGCTTTGCGCAAATTCCATATGTTGTCATGGCTGTCACTCATTACCGCTATAATCATAATTCCCTCTGTTATAGATTTGCAGATAAATAATTTCACTGCGTTATCAGTCGTCGACGTATAACTAATACGCCTTCCTCCTTCTGGCCTTGTGAAATTAATTATCTGAAAATCTATAGACCTCTATTTTTACATCATAAAGAATGGATCCATATCAACAACAACTTTAACTTTTTGCCTGTAAAATTTTGATGAGTTCCTGAACATCATTAGATGAATCAAGCTGTGAAGTTCTTTTACACTCAGACTTTTTAAAAGAATTTGCCATCTATACTGTTTTGCTATTCTGGGCAGAGGCGCTTCAATGGGCCCTAATACTTCTATTGTTTTTATAAAAAATTTATTATTTCTTTTCAAGCTATTGCAGAGATTCCCCACTGCAAGAGCATGCTGCCTTGTTTTTTCCTTGTCATTCCCGGAAATTTTAATCTGCACCATCCTTGAAAACGGTGGATATTTCAGGCTCTTTCTAAAGTGTATTTCTTTATTGTAAAATGCTTTAAAGTCCTGGGTTTTTGCAGATAGTATGCTGAAATGTTCGGGATTAAAAGTTTGCAATATCACCCTGCCGGATACATTCCCCCTGCCGGCTCTTCCAGACACCTGAGCGAGAAGCTGAAACGTTCGTTCTTCTGCACGAAAGTCAGGCAGGCTTAAAGAAAGATCAGCACAGATTATGCCAACCAGGGTAATATTCGGAAAGTCATGACCCTTTGCTATCATCTGGGTTCCGACAAGTATATCTATTGTATTATCCTTCAGGCCTTTAAGCAGTTTTAAAACAGAGCCCTTGCGGGTGGTGGTATCACGATCCATTCTGGCTGTTTTTGCATCAGGAAAAAGCGACTTGACTGTAAGCTCAATTTTTTCCGTACCAAGTCCTAACAGCTTTATACCGGCAGATCCGCAGGTTGGACAATTTGAAGTGGATGCTAATGTAAAACCACAGTAATGGCACTTGTATGCATTAGCTCCCTTGTGAAAAGTAAGAGAAATATCACAATTCTTGCACCTGATAGCCTTGCCGCATGATGAACAAACAGGAAAACTTGCAAAGCCCCGCCTGTTCAGGAATAGCAAAATCTGTTCTCCACGTTCCAGAGTTTCTTTCATGGCCTCGTGAAGCTCGGATGAAATAAACTTTTTAACTCCTCTATAATCTCTGATCTTGCGCAGATCGATTATGGTGATCTCGGGCAGGGGTCTTTTTTCAATGCGTTTTTTCAGAGTCAGTTCAGTAAATTTATTTATCGTAACATTATAGTATGACTGAATCGAAGGTGTGGCAGATCCCAGCAATGCAACACAATTATTTAGCTTTGCCCTGACAACAGCGAGATCCCTTGCATTATAACAAAGGCCCCCTTCCTGCTTGTAAGAAGTATCGTGTTCCTCATCTACGATAATGACTCCAACATTATCGAAAGGTGCAAAAATAGCCGATCTTGCACCTATAGCTATAGTTGCTTCTCCTGAGGCTATGCGCCTCCACTGGTCATAGCGTTCACCTGCTGAAAGCCCGCTGTGAAGCAGAGCAACGCACTCTCCAAAGCGGGCTCTGAACCGCCTTTCCATCTGTGATATAAGAGCAATTTCAGGAACAAGCACCAGAACTTTGCAGTTTTTCTTTATAGCTTCTGCTGCAATCCGCATATAAACTTCTGTTTTTCCGCTTCCAGTAACTCCTGCCAAAAGAAAGGTTGAAAATCCTTTATTAAGGGAGTTTACAACTTTTGAAATGACTTGTTCCTGTTCTTTTGTTAGTATATGGGCGCTATCAGTCTCAATAGATTCGCCGAATGGATCACGATAAACTCTTTTTTTAATGGTAGAAACATAACCTTTGTTTTCCAAAGATTTAATTAATCCGGGAGCGGATGGTACCAGCTCCTTTAATTTTTTTACAGAAAGTTCACCCTCTTGTTTTAATGCATCTATTATTTTCTTTTTTGGAGCTGAAAGCTCCTTAATTGCGATTTCCGAGCTGGTTAACAATACATAACGTTCCAGCTTCGGTCTTGTTCTTCCTCCTTTCAGCTCGCGCTTGCTTACAATCAATCCCAGGTTTTCCATGGTTTGAATTAAGGAATTTGGAATGTTTTTGTTTATAATTTTGCAAAGATTTTTTTGTCGGCAGGATTCAGATTCAAGGGAACTTAAAATTTCCCTTTGTATGGGCGGAACAGAATTATCTTTAAGCACATTTTTACCATCTTCTGTAATTGATATTACGGCATATTCATAAAGATTTAATCCGCTCGGGAGAGCGCTTTTTATAACTTCTCCGATTGGATATATATAGTATTCTGAGATCCACCTGAAAAATGGTACTATTGATGAAGGGAAAAGAGGCTTTTCATCAAGAATATCCAGAATTGACTTTATTTCAATCTCGCTCCGAGTTGTTTTTTCACATGAGCCCAGTATATATCCTGTCACCCTGCGCCTACCGAAAGGAACAAGGGCTCTTTTACCTACGGATATAAAATTGGAAAAATTTTCCGGGACCAGATAGGTAAAGGTATTATATACCGGAAGAGCTATAGCTATATCTATATATTTTGAATAAGTTGTCATTAATTATCAATTATTTAGGTACAAGGCAAAAACCAGTTGCAATATGTAAAATACCTGTTAAAATTTAATTCAAAACATTTTAGTGTCCTGTCATCTATGTAGTGTCGCAAATATAGCCGTCATTCCCGCGAAGGCGGGAATCCAGTATTTCTGACTACTTCGGTGCTTCTGGATTCCCGCCTTCGCGGGAATGACGAGTGCCTGGTACGATATTTCACGCATGACACGACACTAGTTACGTAATTGTGTAGAAACTTTTCAATAAGTTCTGGTAATCTCTGGAAATTGTGATTTTTTGTCATTGCGAGGAGCGTCAGCGACGAAGCAATCTTAAGCGCTATCAAGGAGATTGCTTCGCTTCGCTCGCAATGACTGATACCCGAACTTTTTGAGAAGTTACATTGTGTAAACTTTTTCACAAAAATTAGGAGGTAAATTCCACAAAAATAGGAAGTAAATTTCACATATTTCAATAAAACATTAAGAGGCCTTTGGTCTGCCAATATGTGAATAAACTGAAATATCTATGGGTTAGTGAATATTTTATTTGATATAAAAAAATGGTATAGAAATTGCTTTAACAAATAATTGTTTCAAAGATAAAGCCAAACTTCGAGTGATCGGAGGACGGAAAGTCACGGGTCTAAAAAGATAGCCGGGCTGCCTTGTAAAAGGTTAGTTCGGCTATTTTTTTTTGAGGAGATGTTTACAAGATGAGCGATTAGCTCTTAGCAATTAGCGGTTAGCTCTTATTCTTTCGGGTGTTTACCAGCGATTCGATTTTCACCCATTGGGTGAAATGTTATTATGTAATAACATCTTGATATAGTTTGACTAATAGCTAAAAGCTAATGGCTAATCGCTCATTTTAGGTTACAACATAATGAAGCAGTCAGAGCCTCAAAATTTGTTTGAGCTGGAAGGTCTTGAACAGCGGATCCTTCTGTCAGGCGATCCCTTGCCGGGAGTAATATTGGCAGGTCTGCCGGATTGTTCGGACTCCCTGTTTGATACAGATCCCGGGTTCTCTTCTGTAGAAGATGTCCAGTTATCTGACCACGATTACCTCCAGGACACCTCTCCCCAAGACTCTGATTCGTATAACCCCTCTGATGAAAAAGTTGATATTTTTGCCGGGCTGGAAGACCTTTCTGACGAAGGCGAGGAGGAAATTGCTTCAGAGCATGCACTTGATCTTGGCAACGCAGGAACCTCCATGCGTTTGCTCGCTGGTTTACTGGCAGGGCAGAAATTTGATGTTGAGCTAAGCGGTGATGCTTCTTTATCAAAACGCCCGATGAAACGCGTGACTGATCCTCTTTCGGAAATGGGGGCCAAAATTGATACCGCTGAAGGTGGCAGACCGCCGCTGAAAATTACCGGTAATCAATCTTTAAATGGTTTTAACTATCAGATGCCAATGGCAAGTGCACAGGTTAAATCCTGCTGTCTGCTGGCGGGCATGTATGCACAGGGAAAAACGTGTGTGACCGAGCCTGCGATAACACGAGA
>JAIVWD010000245.1:0-5583 GCA_049190315.1 Deltaproteobacteria bacterium
TTTCAGAAGACGAGTTGAAAGACAAAGATGGTAGTGTCAAGTTAATTGTGTAAAATTATTAAAGGCCGATTCTTTAAAGAATGGCAGGTTGTTACGCACTTTTCCTATAGGGTTTGATCGCCAATGTAGTTCCATCTTTAAACAAATAAAAGTCAGGAGCGTGTAGCAGGCCCGCTCCCCTGCTACGATTTCCATGGACTTTGTTCTACGTTTAAATTCTTTATTGAGCCGTTCAATTATGTTCGTGGTTCTTAATGAGATCCATTCTTCTTCAGGAAAGTTAAAAAAAGTCAAACACGCATCTATAGAAGTATAAAGGCATTTTACCGCTGAGGGAAGATCTTTCTCCCAGCGGTCTACAAATTTATCAAAAAATTCCTTGGCTTTCTTGTTTGATGAGGCGTAAAAAATGGACCGGATATCGTCTGCTACCGCTTTTTTTAACTTTTTGGGCACTTTGGCCAAAACATTCTTAGCTACATGCACTTGGCATCGCTGTACTTTGGCATTAGTAAACTCTTCCTTAAATACCCGTTCCAGGCCTGGCAAGCCATCCATGATACCCAGAGTTGCCTCTTGGGAATTGAGCCCTCTGTTCTTTAAATCCTTAAAAAATTCACGCCAGTTAGAGGCTGATTCCTTGTCTCCGGCCTGTAGTCCCAACACCAGTTTTTGTCCTGTCTTTTTAACACCAATGGCAACTAAAACAGGAACTGTCTCAATGCTTTTCCCAATACGCATATCAAAGCAAACACCGTCTACAAAAATATACTTAATCGATTCTTCTGATAAATCACGAGTGCGCCACTTCTCTGCTGCTTCTATCAGTTCATTATTAACATTGCTGACCTCGCCTGCTGATATCTTGCGCCCGATCAATCTTTTGGAAATCATCGAAAGACTTCGGGTGCTTATCCCCGTTAGAAACATTAAACATAAATCCTGGCGAAGAGCGTCTTCGTATCGTTTACCGCGCGGAATGACATGGGTTTTAAAGGCACCCTTGCGGTCTCTTGGGACATTGATATCAACCTCACCAATACCCTTTAATGTAAAGTTACGTCCATAGGAGCCATTACGATGATTTATCTCCCCTTGCATACGTTCATAGGGCTTTCTGCCGAGAAAATGCGTAAGCTCCGCATCCATCAACCCGGAAAGATATTGACCTACTGTCTCTCTGATATCGACTCTAATCATCTCATAAAGTTGCTCAGGCTGCTCATTAATTTCCTTGAAAATACTTACAACTTCCGGTACACTAATTTCCAGTTTCATGGGCGCTTCTCCTTTCTTTTTTGGTTTATGAGTAAAACCTTTTTAAAGGAAAAGCGCCTTTTTTTCTACCTGTTTTAAATTTTACACAAAAGATTATACACTACCGAAAACCTAATGTGTCGTAAATTTTTATATTTACCTGTTTATGAAGATGATTCGTTGATGGATATTGCATTATAGAAACCAGGGTATTTACTTGAGCATTCTCAAATACTAATTCTGGAAGCCAAAATATTTCTTTGATCCAGTAATTGTCTAATATCATTTTTCGCAATGATTGTGCAGACGGAATTGTTAACCATGTAACCGGAACAATAAAACCATGTAAGCCATTCCTTTTAAGTAATTTGAGCGACTTTTCATAAAAAAGGAAGTAATGCTCAAAACTGCCAGAAGACGATACAAATTTTTTCTTAAAATATGGCTTTACAAAATTCTCGTGTATTTGATGGAACCCATACGGCGGGTTCCCAATCACCGCATCAAAACCGCCTTTTTTCATAATCTCAGAAAATTCGGTTTCCCAATCAAAAACATTGACCCGATACATTTCTTCTTCATCAAGCAAACTCATCTGCCGATTCTCGTAAAAATCCGACCCGATAAGAGAATTCCCACATTTAATATTATTCGCTAAATCCGGCAAAACACGCTCTTGAAACAAAGCCATTTGCTTACCAATGCTTTGCTCATCTTCACCTTCCAATACTTTCAGCAAAAGGGATAACTTTGTTACCTCAACGGCTTGCGGATCAATATCAACACCATAAATATTGTTTAAAAGAATGCGCTTTCGTTCATCAGTAGTCAGACGCCATTCTTCTTTATAGGTTCGATAAAGACGAGGAGTTTTACCCTTTGCCCATTTTTCAGGATCATCATTCACGTATTGGTCACGATGCCAATTAAGTAAATACTGGTATGCTCCAAGCAAAAAAGAACCTGAACCACAAGCGGGGTCTAATATTTTTAATTTGCTTACAGCGCCTCTTGGCCCTGGCTTTTTATCTTCAACAAGTTTTCCTACGGTTTGCTTTACAATGTAATTAACTATGTATGTGGGAGTATAATAAACACCACCGGCTTTTCTTACTTCAGGTTTTTCCTCAATAATTGCCCGGTGTTTTGATGTCAGGCGAATAATTTTACCAAGAAATTGTTCATACACCCGACCTAATATATCAGCAGGTAAAACTGAAAATTCATATGGACTATCGGGATAATAAAGATTTTTGAATATGCTTTTTAATTCTTTGTCATCGATAACAAGATTAGGAGTAAGGTTATCGAAATTCTCACGACTTTTTTCTTTTTTAAAATGAAATAATCCTGAATTATATTTTTCATCAGCTTTGCGAAAAAGTTGAAATAATCGCTTATAAACATTGTTTCCATTTTGCAAAGCCATTAATCTGCCATAATTTTCAATGCCCCGATCTTCGCAAATACGGAGAAAAACAACCCTGTCAATTGTTTGTTGAACCGCAAAATTAAGTTCTCTCTGAGTAAGATTCGGATTACGCAAAGCAATATTACGAGCTAAAAGTTCACGCCAACGCTCAATTTCAGCTAAAAAGGCTTTATCAACTTCAGCAGTACCTTTTTTAGTTTTTTTGAGTTCTACATATTTATCAAAGGAACCCTTTAAAATCGCTTCACGGGAAAAAATATTTGTGATTTCATCCCAACGCTCTATATAATCAGTGTATTTCATATAGAGAATACGTGAATGAGATACCTTGTCTGTTTTAGCGGGTTTTACACGACAGTCATAAACTGCGAATTCTTCAAAGTCTGTTAGAATACTTAGGGACAGCTTAGCGCTCCATCCGTAACGGCGCAACTGATATGCAGGGTGTATATCTTCTTTGATATTTACAGCGGGTTTTTTTGCTTCCAGAAAGAATTTACGAACACCGCCTATGCGAAAACAATAATCAGGAGCTTTTGTAATACCGCCGATTTTTATAGCATCTTCATGAATTACATCTTTGTACGCTTCCGCATAGCCTTGTTTATTCGTAATATCCCAACCTAATTCTTTAAAAAAAGGATTTATGAATTCAAGACGCACCTGAGTTTCATTATATGAGCCTTTCTTGTATGCTTCTAAATTATAATCGAAAGTTTCAATCAATTTCACGATTTTGTCAGGTATGTTCATATTTAGAATAGAAAATAGAGGGCCGCGTCTTTATTCTTGACAAAAATGAAGAATGAAAACTGCCCCCTATGTTTTCCTTGGGTGTTGTGGGGCTGAAGAAGAAAAACCCTCAGCTACCCGATTAGTTTCTTTCTTCCAACTTTCTCTTAATCCGTACAGGGTTACGACGCATGGGCAAGATGGCGACAATATAAGCAATTTTATCCTCAATTTCGTAATAAAGGGCATAGGGAAATCGCTTGGCAAGCATTCGATGAAGACCATACCTTTTATTATGAATACCTGCATAGATTCTTAGGGATTCGATATCAGCGATTAAACTATCCCAAAAGTAATCACCAACGCCGGTTTCTCTTTGATCATAAAAAGCCTTTCCGTCGTTCAGGTCATTAACAACCTCTTTCAATGTAACGACATCTTTAATTCTCATGATTTACGACTCGCTCTTAACTCTTCAAGAGAAATAAATTCTGCTTTACCGTTTTTGATCTTTCTTTTCCTCTCTTCGAGGATATCCTGATGCCATTCAGGGGAATCAATTTCGGGTTTTTCTCCCATAAACGAATCCCAAAGAGCCTCCATAGCCTGAAGACGATCTATCGTACTCATTTTCTCTATTTCAAGTGTATTCATTTTGATTCCTCCCTCTAAAGCTTGTATAAAAGATCAGATTGCAAGTTTATCCTTGCCTGCCCGCCTCTGGAGGGTTATCCTGTCAGATTTTTTTTCAACAGACTATGTGCCGCATTGATCAAAACCAAAAGCCACCATTAAAATTCGATTATTTCCTTTTCTGCTTCATTATAAATTTCATCAATGCTTTTCTGAATGTTGATCGTGTGCTTGATAGCTGTTGCTACCTTGCAGTAATGTTTAATATCATTTAGAGACAAAACCTTGCCTTTTCTGTCTTTCAGCCATTTGTTGCAAACCTGGTAGCCGCCGATGTAATATTGCCAGATATTTTCCTCTAACCCCTCAAAGTACTGATCGTTGTTGATGTAAACGCGTTCACCCTTTTTGTCATATTTGATTTTGTCAACCCGCTTATCTCCCGTTCCCTGGAATTTTGCCACAGGGGAATCAAGTTCAGGTGATTGCATAAGATGCATATCCGCAAGACGCTTGCCGTATTCGGCTAATTTTTTGAAAAGGCTTTTGTCTTTTGTAAAAGGGACTCTCGGAAAGTCTGTTTTAAGAAATTGAGCGTATTTTGTGCGGAAAATATTAGAGTAGAAAACAGCGTATATGTAGTAGAAAATATCTTCAGGACTCGGCTTTGTTTTGTAGGTTTCAGATAAAGCGGAAAATATTTTTTTGCTGATATTTGGTTTTCTTTCTTTTGACTCTTTTAGATGGCTGAAAAGGTCTTTTTGATCTGGGTCGGGGTAGAGATAGAGGGGGAAGATAACATTTCCGCCACGATAAAACAAATTGAGATCTTCGATAAAATCTGAACAAAAAACAATATTCCAAGTCTTTTCTTTGCCAACTACCTGACCCGCTCGGCCAACACACAATCCACAATTTATCCCCATCATGTGCCGCATAACATTTCTTCGCGATCTTTCAACCAGCACATCATGATAGAATATCCATTTAACATCAAATGGTCTGTATAATATCTTTGTAAATAAATTTTCCCAATTCTTGTCGCTTCTTACTTTTTCCCTCGCTGTCCTTAGCTTCCAGTTGGCTTTGTCCTTAAGTTTATATGGTTCGCTTATCAACTCATCCGGTATTTTTTCATCGCAAAACATTCTGATGCGCCTTTTGAGGACTTTTTTATCTGCATCAATAACAAATTTATCTCTTGCGGTAAAAATTCCCACGCTATTTACCGGAAAAATATCTGTTATCTTCGGCGACCTTTCATAAAGCTCCAATAACTTTTCATCCCTTGGAACAAAAAAATAAAATTCTGATTTAGGTGTTATCTCCCGCCATTTGGTTGAATTAATATCATTGCTTAAAAGCCAGTCGTATTTTTCCTTTCTCATTCCCCATAGTTCGGAATGAAAAACCTTCTTGCTGTCTTCACTATTAGTGTCTTTTGTCTTGATGAACAACGCAATGGCCGTTCCCTGGCGGATATCAAACACGTTTTCATCCTTTGAACCGTCCGGGCATTTTTCCTTTTT
>JAIVWD010000246.1:0-5519 GCA_049190315.1 Deltaproteobacteria bacterium
CGATATTCTTGGCAATGGCGATGTCGTTCCAGCGTACATAGACCTTCCTGTGGACGGTGATCAGCCCCTCTTTTTCATAGACGACCGTGGTGCTTGCCCCGCCTTCAACGGGAATGGAGAAACGACCATCCGGGTCGGTCATGGCAGTGCCGTACTCTGGATGGCCAAGGATGGTGACCGAAACATCGGTTATGGGAAAACCATTCATGGCTTGAACCAGGCCGGTGATTACGGAAAACCGTTTGGCATCGTATGATTCGGCCGTGGCGTCGGGCGGAATCAGGTCCTCATACTGGCTTCCGAAAGAGCCCTCGGGCTGCGGCTCCACATCAGCCCTTACGGTAACCACGGCCTGATCTGTTGCCGTGCCGGCAGCCGTAATGGTGTAGGTGGTGGTCTCGGTGGGTGAGGCTGTGGTCAATCCGTTTGGATCAACCGTGCCAATATCTGGTTCAATGACACAGGAATCTGCATTTGTTGAACTCCAGGTCAGGGTAGCAGACTCCCCAACCATAATGGACTCAGGGTCTGCACTGATACCGACAGTGGGTGGGGCTACTTCCCGTGTGACTTCAATGGTAAGGTAGCTGTCGGGGTTGCTTGCCAGCTCTATTGAAATCGAATTGTCCTCTGCTACATTAATGGGAGCTTCCAGGAGATAAACCTGCTGGTTGAAATCATCCGGTCCAAATATTTCCTCTCCATTAACGGCAACTGATGCACTACTTATTGCATCGGTTATTCCTTCACTGCCATCCCAATTTCCATTCTTGACGGTGAGTTTGGCCTCGCCCGGGATTGCAGAAAATGTATCCGTGTAAACGTTTGGTGCACCTGTTGTTCGTACGTACTGTTTGGGCCCAAACAAGGTAACCTCATCGGTAACCGCAGAAGACGTACCAAGAAATAAGCTTAGCAACAAGAACAACGTAATCATGATGGTTTTTTTCATGATATCTCCTATTTTAATTCAAAGCCCACACAGCAGCACCCCATATTTCTTAAGATCAAACGAACCGCAACAAAGAACATTGAAAAGGAAGCAGCATATTTTGCCTTACAAAACTCTTCACAGCGCAAGCCTCAGCGATTTGAAGCTAAAATAAAGATTTTGAGATTCATTTGTCTCACCCAATTGGTTTCAGGTTGTGCTCAGTCAGGAGTTGGATAGGCAGCTATTCAAATTTTGCTATATAGGATCAAGCGCCGGACAGGGGGTCAGATAAGCAAAGGGTGGAAGAACTTGCTTACCCTTATCTTTTTTGGTACACAAAAAGACGCTAAAAGTCAAGATAGATCAGAGTATTTGTTTTATATTTTTTAGTTAGTTAGCTCCTAATGCTCTAAAAACAGACCGGTGTGTAACGAAGTGTTACAGTTTTGCCAAAAACAAGGAGAAAAAGGGGCAGCTTCAGGGACATTAGTTTATAAGTTACTGTTAAGCTTTTAACGAGTAATTGTGGCGTATAACCAATCGCTCTCCGCGTTTAACCGCTAAACTGACTGCGGGTTGCGAAATCTTCAGGGATAGGTGTCAAGGATCGGTGTCAAATCTTGAATAGGGGAGAAAGAAAAGTGTAATTCACAATTCAAGATTTGACACCATAGTCATCCCATATTTTAACGAGGAGGGGATGTTATGAATTTGGCAGATAAAATTATTAAAAATGCAAAAGAATTGCCGGAATTAAAACAAATAGAAGTTTTGGATTTTATCGAATATTTAAGATTAAAAACAGAAAGGCAAGAAAATATTGAGTGGTCAACTTTATCGCTTTCATCAGCAATGCGTGGCATGGAAAATGATCAAGGATCGGTGTCAAAGCTTGAATTGTGAATTAAGGAAAAGAATCATTCAAAATCGATTACTAATCACGGTTAGGTGAAAATGCCGAAATGCTTATTTAACTTATTGATATATAGGAATTAACAAAATGTTATCATTCTATTTTATCTTATTCAATTGTCAGTAATTTCAAAACAATTGGTATCCGAGGGTTTGCGAAGGGACTTATTCTACAGTCTCGTTAGCCAGAAGGAGATACATATAATGGATAGTTTTCTTTTGGGCGTAATCGCAAGTATAATTACTGGGCTTCTCATACCAGGTATAAGAGGGCAAATTGTCTATTATTCTCAGTATATCTATAAGAAGTTTTCAGGGAATATCATAGACCTGACTGACACATGGAAAACGTTTTTTACTGAGGTCGATAAAAACAAGAGCGCCCTCAATTCGGTTGAAAGAATAAAAATAAGTCATAAAGGTAAGTATTTTTATGGGACCGGAACAATTGGAGATCTTTATCCGAGAAAGTTTAAATATTCCGGAGAATTGTTCCATGATCTATTGTCTGGTTATTATGAAAAATGACTGGATACTGCTCCTATTTCGACAAAGATAGTAATAAAATTGAAGTGTCAAATTATGAATGGAAAAGACTTTAATCCTTTATTAAGCTTATTTCATACCTATTTATCTCTCGAGAAAGAGATCCTGAAGAGAGTTAGCAAAATATCAAATCCTTTTTGTTTTAAATGCCAAACAAAATGCTGTGAAGAAAAAATATGCAGAGAATCAGTAGAAAGCCAATTCTTGAGTAGTTTAATAAAGTTCCAAAATATTCAATATGATCAAAAAAATGGTTGGATGAGTCCTCAAGGATGCAGGTTGGATTACGGAAAGCCATTGGTTTGTTATGAATTCTTTTGCGAACAGATTTTGATTAACAAAAATTTCCAGGCATCGAACATTCAACAAATGGTCAAGGAATTTATATTAATTGGTAACCGAGCATACGGGAATACTCATTTGATATGCGTTGATAATTTGAGTTCGATATCCCCAAAAAAGATTTTTAAGATTAGCTACCACATAGGGAAATTAATGGAAAAATTGGCTGAGCAGACGGTTGCACCTAATCGCAAATACCGGCCTGCTTAGAGAGATTTGGCCCGCTTTTCGTTACATAAATGAAGATCAAACCTAAAGAGCCTTTTGTTTCACCTGAAAAGCATGACACGATCCGCCAGGAAATAATTTCTGTTCTTACGGAGCGAATCTTGTCAGCGCGGGAGATATCCGCAGAGATTGGGATTTCTGAAAAAGATGTTGTTGATCATCTCGGGCATATCCGGATAGCAACCCAAAAAAACAGAGAGCGCCTAATGACAATCCCTGCTGAATGTAAAAAATGCGGATTCAGGTTCAAAAAGAGGGAGCGACTGACTAAACCCGGCAAATGCCCAATCTGTCGTCACAAACACATTCAGGAGCCGCGTTTTTGCATAGGCTTTGGGAAAAAATAAGTTGGTCATTTCGGCGTCCAGATTTGCTGCTCACTACTGTCCCCCAATCGAATTTTATACCGTACACGAACAGGGCTCTGTCATTCTAGAGCATAAATATTTACTCATGTAGATTATTGCTCCCTGATTACCTTTTTGTGCCGGTTATTACCTGAACTCGTGTCATCTATGTGGTGTCGCAAATATGGCCGTCATTCCCGCGGAAGCGGGAATCCGGAAGCACCGAAGTAGCCAGAATAGATTCCCGCCTTCGCTGGAATGACGAGTGCCCGATACGATTTCTGAACGCCCCCCTCTTTTTAGGTCATGTCCCTGTTCGTTCAAACGATTTGGTTGAGGGCGTTAAAATTGTTTTTGTAGATTTTTTCCTGCTCGTCAAGAATTTTTTTAAGAATATTTATATTTGTCATGGGATTCATTATTACACACCGAAGAACAACTATATCTTCTTTGTGCTTGTTTCCTGTGCTTAGAGTTGTTCTTGATACAAAACTTTTACCTGCTTCCCTTTGCAGTCTTTGAACAGTTCTGTTTATTTTGTTTAGTTTTTTGTTGATGCTTTGTCTTTGTTCAAAATTGTCTTCTGATAATTTTTTTCTGATGTCGGCTGGACATATTCTATAGGTAAGAAGATTAAGCTCAGGTGGGGTTATGAGCTGGAAGTCAGGCCGCTTCTTGATTTCTTCAGCAAATTTGCGTGCAGTTTCTATCCCGTGCTCAATGAGGAGAGCATATCCCTGTGTTCCCATAATCTTGAGCGCACAGTCGAGAATAATAGAATTGGCCTCTCTTGATCCTGTTATTGATTTGATACCCAGATCTACAGAACCTGGCCGGTTAACGTAATTTGCATGATATACAATTGAGTTCAACATAGAAGGGTTTTTAAAATAGACCATTCCGCTGCTCATGGGCATATAAAACTGTTTATGACAATCTATGGTAACGGAATCGGCGAGTTCTATGCCGTCAAGAAGATGGCTGTATTTTTCCGACATGAGGGTAGGGCCGCCCCATGCAGCATCTACATGAAAATGGATTTTGTTTTCAGAACACAGCATGCCGATTTCCTTAAGAGGATCTATGGTTCCGGTTTCTGTTGTGCCTGCAATACCAACAACAGCTAAAATTCTTATCCTGCCGTTGGTTTGTTTTATTTCTTTGATTTCTTTCTTCAGGAGGTCAAGATTTATTCGATTATTTGTATCTACATCTATACCAATAATATTCTGATTTCCGATTCCAAGAATTCCCCCTGCTTTTTTGAGTGAGTAATGACTGAGTTTTGACGCAAGAATAACGCATCTTTCTATTCCATACGCTTTATATGCAGAAGCAATACCTTCTTCCTCTATACCGGAAAAACCATCTTTTGTCGGAGCAAGCAAAGAGTTTCTTGCAACCCACAGGGCTGTGATATTTGCCAAAGTGCCGTCTTTTGTAAAGCTTCCAAGCGTGGTCTCAGTATTCTGGACATGCTCTTTATAAAAGGATTCATCTTCTTTGTAAACAATCCTGTGAATTTTAGCAATTACCTGCTTTTCCAGAATTGATACGACTTTTGAAGTTTCAATTTTTACAAGATTTTGATTAAGCGCAGCGACTATGGTTTTAAGATGAACCATAAAGAAAGGCATGGCTGAAGTCATATGGCCGACAAAATATGGTGAAGCAACATTAACAGCATGAGGTGCTATATCTTCAATCAGCTCTGTAATAACTTCGGCAAGTTTTTTTTCGGGGTTTTTATTAATTGTAGTGTCTGTGAACCTCATGGAAAGTTCTTTAAGGCTGACTTCTTCAGTAATACCCACATGTTTTTTTAGAAAATTATTGAGTCCGAATAGAATCTGCTCCATATATTTAAGCAAGATTAACTTGGTTTCCTCATTTTCCGGCCTTATAAATACTCTCATTAATGTCTGCCAGTTTGCGACAAGTTCGGTTTTTTCTGATATGTTATTTTTTATTTTCATTACCTTTTTTATTTTTCGTAAAAATTTACCACGGAACCACACGGAGTTTCGCTGAAAATTGAAAACAATGAGAATTCAGTGTATTTCCGTGAAAATACGTGGTGAACTATTACTATTTTTTCAGTTTTTTGGGTCAATTTTATAAGAAGCTCTCTCCTAACATGGTAGATACATAATTCCAAGAAAATCTTTCTGGAAGTAAGCGAATAAATTCTTGTTTGACAGCAAACAGTA
>JAIVWD010000247.1:0-5514 GCA_049190315.1 Deltaproteobacteria bacterium
AAATTAGCGCCCTTCGGGCGGACTTAAAAGATGAACGTCGAACATCGAACGTCCAACATCGAATTTTGAATAAGGTATTCTGCCAATTTATAAACCGGCGGAGCGAAGCGATTTCATCATTCGATGTTCAACGTTCAATGTTCGATGTTGGACGTTCATCTTTATAACTTAGCGCTTCACTGTTTTCTCTTTTAGTTGGCGCAGCTCCTTTTTCATCTGTTGCCACTCTAATGCCCTGTCAATAGCGATCAATATCTGTTCCTTACGGAAGGGCTTGGTGATGCAATCATAGGCGCCTTTACGTATAACCTCTTCTGCCGACTCAACAGAACCGTAGGCCGTGATGATGAGTATTGGAATATGTTTATCTATCTTTCTAATCTCAGTTATGAGTTCCACACCATCCATACCCGGCATCTTGAGATCAGAAATCAGTAGATTGTAGTCTCCTGTTTTAATCAATTCCGGCACCTCTAAGGGATTATTGGTGGTAGTAACTTTGTGCTCGGTCTTTTCCGCAATAATCATAGCAAGAAGCGCAAGCATATCAAGTTCATCATCAACAACCAAAATTTGTGCAGCCATTTCCTACCTCCTGTGCAGGCAGAGTGCCTGAGTTTAGTTATCAGAAATTTGAAAACTCAAAATCAACAAGTTGACAACCAGAGGCAGTGGGCAGTTAAATTTAAAATGGCTGACTGTTTGAGCGTGTTAGTGAGCGTTAAGAAATAACGACGACCGAATACAATTTTTTATAAGTCGAATAATGCCGGGTTTAGTGGGCTTTTTATAAAAGAATCGTTATGAGTTATTTCTTTACGCACACTTATGCGCGAGTTTCAGACATTCTTAAATTTAATTGTCCACTGCCTCTGGTTATAGACCTTCACCATCCTCAACAACCTGCTTTAGGCCTGATCAGTCTGGTGTTCACTGTCCGGAGAAGCAACAGGCAAAGACACCTTAAAGGTGGTGCCTTTTCTCTCCATGTCCTCTTCTTCAGCCACTGTCTCAAAGCTTATGTCTCCATTATATTTATTTATTATACCATAACTGACTGAAAGACCCAGGCCTGTGCCCTCTCCCACCTTTTTTGTGGTGAAAAACGCTTCAAATATCTTGTTTCTGTATTCCCTTTTAATGCCATGTCCTGTGTCTTTGAAAAGAATCTCTACTTTGTTTTTAGCGCTATTGAGGTTGGTAGAGACAGTCAAAACCCCGCCTCCCTTCATAGCGCCAAAAGCATTGGCAACAAAATTCATAAAGACCTGCTGCAAGTGTCCTGAATCTCCTCTTACTTTTGGCAGATCTTTTGTGAGGTGCTTCTCTAAAGTAATCTTTTCTGTAACCAAAATATTTTCCACCACGGAAATCACTTTTTCAATGTTTTCGTTGACATCAGAAGAGTACTCAATTGCCTCGGGGTGTCTGGCATAGCTCAAAATGCTTTCAACTATCCTTTTACAATTGAGCGCCTGCCTTTCTATGGTTTTGACAATCTCATGGCTCTTGCTGTCAGGCTCTACCTTTTCCAAAAGAAGATCGCTAAAACCAAGGATCAGCGCCACGGGATTATTGAGTTCATGCGCCACACCGGCAGACAATTTTCCCAAAGAGGCCAGCTTTTCCGTATTATACATCTGTTCTTCTTCCAGCTTCTTTCTCTTTGTAATATCCCTCGAAATTCCCAGAACAGCAAACACCTTGCCTTTCTCATCCTTAAGGGGCGCAAAGTTGCTGGAAAACCAATACTCACGGTTCCCGACTACCACCGGATATTTTACACTTACGTTCCTTTCCGTATTAAACACCTCCCTGATAAAACGCAACTGCAACTCCGCGCTCTCTTCAGAAAAAAGGTCGCGAAAAGTTTTGCCGATCAGATCGTCCGGGCAGCCTCTGAAGAAATTAGCAGTGCATCTATTCATGGACAGGATATTTCCCTCTTCATCTACAGTAAAGATCAGGTCCTCTGCACTTTCTACAAGGGTCTTGTATTGCTCCTCTGATTTTTTCAGTTCTTCAAGCGAGTTCTTTAGATCTTCTGTTTTCTTCATTACCTCTGCTTCCAGTGTCCTGGACCAGCGTCGCTCAAAACTTATGATATACGCACTCCCCAAAATAATAGCGAGAAAAATGCTGCCCTGGATATAAAACTGGCGGATAAAAACCGAATGGACAGCGTCTTCAACTTCGCTTAACGGCGCGACCACCGCCACCGACCAGAAGAATTGAGAATATCTCCGAGGATGGACAGGCGCATATGCGATCAATTTTTTCATTTCGGTTTCTATGCCCCCGTGCCACCCCGAGGTATACCGCCCGGTTCCCTCCTTACCTTCGAGCATCTTTTCCTTTTGAATCATATTAATCTGGGAAAAAGAGATCTTGGATTTTCTCATGGCACGGACATTAAAGGCATCCTCTCCGATGAACTCTCTGTGCGGATGGTACAAAAACATACCCTTATTGTCTATAACCCAGGCATATCCGGTTTTACCCGATTTTATACCTTTGACGGCCTTTTCAACCAAGCGTGTAACATCTATCGTAAAAAAAAGCACTCCGGACAAGTTCCCGGTAGCCACTGGATAAGCCTCATCAACGGATTGCTCATAAGTAGCTATGGCTAAGCACATAACAAGTTGGCCGGGATATCCTTCATTCTCTCGTGTAATCTCGCCAGCATAAATCCTGTTCTTGTTTTCTTTTAAATGCACCCACTTAAAACACTCCATATCGCTAAAATTGCCCTGTATCACATGGGACATCCCCCGCTCATCAACAATATAGGCAATTCTGCCGTTGCGGTCTATAAATCTTATTTCAAGGACCCCGTTATCCTTAACAGCAGATAAGGTGGTATTCATGCGACTGGCCCAGGATACCTTCTCCAAATACTGAATGGATGGAGAAAGGTTTAACAGCGAAAGTTCTCTTTTAATAAAATCCAGGCTGTTTTCCATCCGATTGGCGGCATACTTTGCTAATACCAATTGCTGCCGGTTAAAATCTTCAGAGATGATCTCTTTCATCTGCCCTGCAGAGAACAGGCTCAGACAGAATGCAACCACGAGGAGCGCCATAACAAGAATGCCGACAAGGATAATAGCTCTTCTTATATTATAGTATTTCTTGGAGAAATATGTTTTTTCTTTTTTCATTTTATTTTTAACCATAAGTACACCGACATCTTGCCACAAAGACACCAAGTCGTCAAGGAGCGACAGGCAGAGACACAGTAAAGGTGGTGCCTTTGTTCTCTCTATCCTCTTCTTCAGTCACTGTCTCAAAGGTTATCTCTCCATCGTTTTTGGACACCAGACCATAACAGACCGAAAGACCCAGGCCTCCCCCCTCCCCCACCTCTCTTGTGGTGAAAAAAGGATCAAATATTTCGTTTCTGTATTCCCTTTTAATACCATGTCCTGTGTCCTTGAAAAGAACCTCTACTCTGTTTTCAGGGCTATTATATCTGGTAGAAATGGTTAAAAGCCCTCCTCCGCGCATAGCGGCAACAGCATTGGTAATCAGGTTCATAAAGACCTGCCGTAAATGTCCCGGATTTCCTTTTGCTTTTGGCAGATCTTCTGCAAGGTTTTTCTCTATAACGATCTTCTCCGCACGTAAGATATCCACAACCACAGAAACCACCCTTTCAAGATTTGCATTGACGTCAGTAGAATGCTTGGTCACGTCCGGAGATGCGGCAAAGCTTATAAGGTTTTCAACAATCCGTTTACAATTAAATGCCTGTCTCTCTATGGTCTTAAGAATCTCGTAGCTCTGGGTGTCCTGTTCCGTTTTTTCTAAAAGAAGATCAACAAACCCAAGGATTACCGCCAGAGGGTTGTTGAATTCATGGGACAGATCAGCCGCCAACTTTCCCAAGAATACCAGCTTTTGCATATTATACAAATGGTCACCGGTTTTTTTCCATTCGGTGACGTCTCTTTCCAATTCAATCACTCGTGTAACCTCGCCCCGGTCATCCAATATTGGATAGGCTATGATCCTGGAATATGCAATGTTAGGCCCTTCAAAATATATATGAAGCACCTCGGCAGTTTTACCTGTTTTAAATGCATCTTTCACCGGGCAGGGATGATTGTAAACACATGGTTTGTTCAGATGATGAAGAAGCCGATAACAATATCTGCCAATAATCTCATGCCTTGGTTTGCCGACTTTTCTTGCAAACGATTTATTTATTCCTTCTATCCTGTAATCCCTGTCAACAACCATAATTGCGTCTTTGATACCATCCAAAACACCGTTAAGAAACCTGTTGGCTTCCAACAACCCTTCCATTGTGTTTAATTCTTGTTCTTTTTTCATGATATCACGCATTATGCTGTACTTTTTGTCTCTTTTTTCATCTCTTCACCACCTTATTCCCCATCGTAAACAACAACTTTTCTATACTCCTTCCCCGAAAAAGCAAGTTCTTATCAACCCGATGAAGGATGCCTAAGCACGAAGACGTTGAAGGTTGTATCTGATCTTCTTTTTGAGCGTATAAAAAATAATAAAGCTGAAAAAAGATATGAACAAGTTTAAGAAAGTTAAGGGTATGAGTGTAAGAAGTCCGTTGCCCTTATTAAAATCGGGGTTTGAATCAATATAAAACCGTACATGTGGATCTGTAGAGCTTTGCCAGAATGTTTTTTCCTTATCAGTAGCCTGTGTTATCCAGCCTACTTTTCTGATTAAAGGGCTGTTCTCATCAACCATTTCTAAACCGAACTCATCAGCCAGGCGCATCATCAGCTTTTCAACTTCTGAGGGAATAACGCTATTATATCGGGGATATATTTTATAAATGTATTTCACTAAAACGGTGTACATACTTGGGTTGATGGGTGAAACCAAGAAATAAACCGCCCTGCTCGGATGAAATATTTTGAATTTTATTGCCTCCTTCAACAACCAGAAAGAAATATTGGCATTTTTCCGTCTGTACTCTGGCACCAAGCCTGCTTCCGCCCTGAAAATAACTAATAATTTATCATTAATAAATTTTTCAAAACGATGAACAGCAAAATATCCTATTATTTCTTTTTCTGGTTTATTGCGATATATAAATATTTTTGTAGCGTTAGCAGGAGAATTAACCACATAATGATCAAATCCACTTTCATCAAGACCCTTGAAGATACGCTTATGCACATCATACAAGCTCTCACTAAGCTTTTGCCGTGCCGCATCTGTCAGCATGGAAGGACAAATCGTTTCAGCACAGACTACTTTTGACATCTATAATACCCCTTTGCATGTATGTTAGCTATATTCGGTTGATTCCGAAGTATACTTGGATAAATAGATCATTGTCTATCAATAATTTCAGGCTTGGCGCAGTTCCTCCGGTGTGATTTGTGAAATAGGAATATTATATTCTGTGCACAGATCCAGAAACATCACGCGGGGAATTCCCGCCATTAATGCCGCTGCCCCTGAAGATAATTTCCCGAGACTGAAAAGCATTAATGCAGCGTAAGTGCGAATATCACGGCA
>JAIVWD010000248.1:0-5499 GCA_049190315.1 Deltaproteobacteria bacterium
AACCAGAGGCTTAATTTTTTCCACTGTTGTCACCTTTTTGGTGCTCTCATACGAGAGCGTAAAAGTGCCTAAAGTATATTAAAGTGAGCTAAAGTGCCTAAAGTTGTGGTACGCCTTCGGCGTGCTAATTAATAATCCAAAGCTACAAGAGCTGCTCTTCCTTACGCATTAATAGTTTAAGTAATCTATCAAATAAGCAGAATACCTTAACTTTAGGCATTTTAGGCACTTTAGCTCACTTTAGGCACTTTTTTCTCCATTTCTTCCATAATCTCTTTAACTCTTTCCAGAGCCCTGTCATATTCATAATCATTTACATGGTCTTCAAGATTCCGGAGGATTGAGATGTCGAGATATTTTTTGATGATTTCCATATGTTTTTTAATCTCTTCGGGCTCAGCAAGATCGAGGGCATCGGCAAGCTGTTTCAGCACTGGTATGACCTGTGCCGGATCTACACCAGGACCCACGCCACGCTCTTTGCCGGGTAAAGGCTCAGTTTTTGAGGTATCAGCAAGCATTTGCAGCGATTCCAAAACCTGGTTCAGAGCGGTTTCCACTCTGTCTATCAAAGCAGATGTCGGCGCTCCCTCTCTGCCGGCGGTTTCGAGTTCATGGGCTGCTTTATACAGCTTGTCTGCTCCTATATTGCCTGCACTCCCTTTTAGACTGTGAGCGAGCTGCACAATTGATTCCCAATCTTTTCTGTTAAAAGCCTCTCCTATTTTATTCGCGCTCTCTTTATTGTTTTTTAGAAATCCTATGAGTATGTGTTTGAAAACATCTTTGTCTATATTCAGTGCGCTCAGGGCATCCTGAATGTTGATTCCCGGGAGTCTTTCCGGGAGTTCTTCGGTTTGTGCAACTGTAACGTCTCTATCTTTCGGGGCTTCCGGTTCTTTGTAATATGGCGCTTTTTTCTGGTGTTCCATTGATTTCCATATAGTATGGAATAGTCTGTCCTGACTGATGGGTTTGGAGACGTAACCGTCCATTCCTGCTTTCAGGCACTTTTCCTCATCACCTTTCATGGCATGAGCGGTCATGGCGATGATGGGAAGTGATTTAAACTTAGAGTCTTTCCGAATCATTCTTGTTGCCTCATATCCATCCATTTCAGGCATCTGGATGTCCATGAGCACAGCATCGAAACGACTTTTCTGCAAAGCCTCGACCGCCTTTTTTCCATTATTGGCAATTTCAACAACAATTCCTGCTCCTTCAAGTATCGCCAATGCGATTTCCTGATTGGTGGGGTTGTCTTCTGCCACAAGAATTCGGATTCCTCTGAGGAAGTTCTTGTAAATACTTGCCTTGGTGGTGATATGTTTTTCTTTTTCCTCTATTTTCAGCGCTTTTTTCCCAAAGGTATCCATGATAGCATTAAAAAGCGTTGACTGGTGTATGGGTTTGGTGAGGAACGCGTTGATTCCTGCCTTTTCAGCATCCAGCATTTCGTTTTCTTTTCCAAAAGCGGTCATCAGTATTATCGGGATAGTCAGCTTCAAGTCTTTCCGGATTCTTTTTGAAGTCTCAATTCCACTCAGCCCGGGCATCAGCCAGTCAATTACGACCAGTTCAAAAGGTTCTTCCCGTGTTTCATTTTCTTTCAGAGCTTTTAGCGATTCTTCGCCGGATAAGACCAACTTTACTCGCAAACCAAAAGACTCCAGCATTTTTTGCATGATAAGCCTGCTGTCAGCACAGTCGTCAACGACCAGCACGTTTAAGTGTTGAATATCAGGAGGAGGCACGAGCTTTTGTTTCTGATCCGCAGATTGCCGGCCGAAACATACTGTAAAGCTGAAAGTGCTTCCCTTTCCCAAGTCGCTTTCAACCCAGATTTTGCCGCCCATCATTTCCACCAGTCGTTTGCAAATAGTCAATCCAAGTCCTGTGCCCTCATATTCTCGCGTGCTGGATGTATCAACCTGGCTGAAAGGTTTAAAAAGCCTGGACAGATATTTTGGCGCAATTCCTATACCGGTGTCTTTTATAGAAAATGTCAGAGTTGTCCGGTCTGCCGATTTTTCGGACTCTGTTACTCTTACAAGAATGATCCCTCCAATTTCCGTGAATTTAACAGCATTGCTTACCAGATTTTTGAGGATTTGTTGAAGGCGGAGGGGGTCGCCGATCAGGGCATTTGGCGCTTCAAGATCAATATCAACAAGGAGTTCGATCCTCTTACCGGCAGCCTCACTCATAAACACGTCCGTTATTCTATCTATTACCTCGTCTAACAAAAACGGTTGTGTTTCCAGGTCGAGCTTATCAGCTTCGATCTTTGAAAAATCCAGGATATCATTGATGATTCCAAGCAGAGAATAAGCGGAAGATTGTATTATTTCCAGATAGCGCTCTGCCCTGGGAGGCATTTTTTCGGACAGCGCCAGCTCTGCGGCGGCAATGACCCCGTTCATGGGTGTCCGGATTTCATGGCTCATATTAGCCAAAAACTCACTCTTGGCCCTGGTGGCGGCTTCGGCAGCCTGTTTAGCCTTTTCTTCCCGGAGGTACGCATCCTGAAGCCTCTCTTCCGCTTCCACTTCGGCAGTCAAATCGCGGAGAATCTCAAATCCTCCCAGAACTTTTCCCGAGGAATCCTTCAGAAGAGCGGAACTGGACATCGCCGGGATCTCGCGGCCTTTTCGATTTATTAGGGTTACCCGTTGGCCTACCGTGGCTTCATCGGTCTCCAGAGCCCTTTTTACAGGACACTTTTGTTCGCAGGCAGAACTATGGAACACTTCACAACAGGGCATTCCAATTGCCTCTTCACGGGACAGGCCTACCAGTCGCGCTGCAGCCTTATTAATGAATACCACATTCATCTCCGGATCGACAGTAAAGAAGGGATCGGAAATCCCGAGTTTGAGGCTGTTGGCATACTCTATCCTGTCACGTATGCTTTTTACCATGAGGTTGAAGTTGCGTGATAGCCCTCCAATTGAATCTTTATGATCATCATGTACTACAACGGTGATATCTCCACCAGCCACCTGACCGGTTTTTGCTCTCAGAAGCTGGATTCGCTTAGTAACCAGCCTTGAGAAGAAAAAGTTTATGACCACAATTACCCCAATGATTGCGGCAGTAAAATAAATAATAAGACTGTTACGGGCATGACTAATTGCATGAAACACTTCTTTTACAGGCTGTTTGATTATCATAGCACCCAGAACTTTCCTGGTAGAGCCATGACAATGACGGCAGGAGTTTTCATTAAGGATAGGCTTAATGGTAATAAGATATGGTGTATGGTTTTCTGTTTCGGAAAAGGAAATATCAGGAGCCTGTCCCGTCAATAAAGATTCAGCCAGGGCATCACGCGATTTGTTTTCATAAAGGTATGTTGCCATGCTTTTGTAAATTCGCTCGTCTTCAGAAGCATACATAATCATGTTTTGAAAGTCGGAAATATATACCTGAACACCCTCCATGTGGTGTTTTATGTCCTTCATCTGTTCTCTAATAGTTTTGCAGTCGCCCACTGACATGGGAAATTTAATTCCACTATAAATACTTTCAAGCAGGTGGTCTGATGAACTGGCCACCTGGTTCATGGCGGTTTCTTTATGTATGGCCAGACTTTTATAGAGACTTAGTCCCATGAAGAAGCCTACAACCATTATGGTTGCCACGAGAATCTTAGTCCTCATTCTTGTATTCTTTAAAATAGTATCTATCGGATTCATTTTAATATCACCTCCGGCACTTATGGGGTGTATAGGGTAAAACCAAAGCCGGCCTCTCTCATGTATAGTAAGGTTTACGGTTCACAGTTTACGGTTGATCAAAACATAAAACTGTTAACTGTAAACCGACAACCGTGAACTATTACCTAATATTACATAATATAACTGGTATCACAAATCCATTGCAAGAGGAAAGAGAGCAGGGAAACGTCAAAGTGGATTTCACCTTAGTCAATTAGAAGTATTTTCGATAAGCCTAAATGCTAAATCCGAATATCAAAATCCGAAACAATATCAAAATCCTAATATCAAATTATCAAAATATTTCAAACAGTTATCCAATATCTGCGTAACTTCTCAATAAGTCCGGGCAATTAAAAAACTACTATGAAATCAACAAGTTGCAGGACGTAAAAATGAAGTTTTTTGTTTTGAAAATCACTTTGCACTATGTTGTCAAATAACGATATCCCGTGATATCAATAAGTTACTGATATCCACTATTTTTACTGAGTGACATTTGAGGCCCAATTTTCTGCATATAACCTATTGAAATCATTGACTGCCCGGACTTATTGAGAAGTTACTGTGTTGCCTTTGCAAAGTTCTGTGTTCCCTGGCAACCTCTCATTCCAGCCGTTCGGCATAGGATAACTCAGTATGAATATAGAAAAAGATTTATTAAGGGTTTACGTCCCGCCCCAATAATGAGGGGCGTCGTCGGTAAACAGTTGATGCATGAAGAGGCACCTTGATGACTGTAAGGGACGTTATGGTTAAAAAATGGTGAGTGTGTCTCTGTTTCTCACATGCTCCTCCTAAAGTATAGGAGGTAAGCATGTTAAAAGATGACAGATCGCTGAAGGTGCTGGTGCTTAACACTAAAATCGCTGTTGTATCAATCGCAGTTACTCTTGCTGAGATTGCCACAACACTATGGCTGATTCTGGTATAGGCTCCTGAAGGGCATAAATTGGCAAGTGTATGCCCAAGCTGATGATTCTTGCCCATCCAAGGTACTTTTATAGTGCCCTTGGACGATTTCAACAAATACGAGGAAGGGAGCAAAATTATGCAAAATGTAACCATTCAAATTACAGAGCAGGAACTTTCAGGACTTTTGCAGGCTCATCAAACTTTGCAAGCGTTTTTGGAGAGGTTTCTTTCACCCAACGAGTTGTACCGGTCTGATTTCTTGAACGGATTGAAAGAAGCTCAGGATGATATTGAGGCCGGACGACTAGATGAAGTGAGGAATTTTGAAAATTTTGCACAATAAACGTAGAATTCAGAGAACCAAGCGTTTTGCCAGGGATGTCAAGAAAATTTCAGAATCAGTTCAGAAAGAAGGGACGGGCAGGGGGACGCCCATGCAAATATGCGTTTCATAACATATTAAAGTGTGATATATGATTATTTATGCCAAGAAAAGCGAGAATTGACGCTCCAGGAGCATTGCATCATATTGTCTGTCGAGGGATTGAACGAAGGCGGATATTTTACGACAATGCCGACAGAGATAATTTTATTAAGCGGCTCAGCGCTATTTTATCAGACACATCAACGCCATGCTATGCCTGGGCATTGATTCCCAACCACTTTCATCTTTTGCTTCGAACAGGCACAGCGCCTATAGCCACCGTGATGCGACGGCTGCTCACCGGTTATGCTGTGAGCTTTAACCGCCGGCATCGCAGACACGGGCACCTGTTTCAGAATCGTTATAAATCCATTTTATGTCAGGAAGATCCATATCTGCTGGAACTGGTTCGCTATATCCATTTAAATCCATTACGGGCAA
>JAIVWD010000249.1:0-5476 GCA_049190315.1 Deltaproteobacteria bacterium
GAAGCACTGAAGTAGTCAGAAATGCTTGTCCTCGACCTGATCGGGGAATGGATTCCCGCCTTCGCGGGAATGACGAGTGCCTGATACGATATTTCACGCATGACACGACAATAGAGCTAAAATGGCGAAAAGCGTCCCGCTTTAAGTTGGTAGCCAAAATTTCTAACTGACTGTTCACAAAAGGATGACGCATCAATTGGAACGAATATTATGTTTCACCCAATGTGTGAATGAGACTAATCTGAGCATTGTGTTATAAAGTGAAGAATATCAGTATATTATAACCTTTGAACCTTGAACCCAGAACCTTGAACCAATCACTTTAGGTATCATCTAAAATCTTGCCATCTACCATACTTATTTTTCTGACAGCTCTGTTTCCTATATCAGGATCATGGGTAACCAAAATAAGCATAATACCCTTTTTGTTAAGTTTTTCTAAAATTTCAATTACCTCTTTACCTGATGCTCGGTCCAGATTTCCGGTGGGTTCGTCTGCAAGAACAATCCGAGGTTCCATGATTGTAGCGCGCGCTATAGCTACGCGCTGGCGTTGCCCGCCAGAGAGCTGGTCTGGTCTGTGTTTGGCACGGTCTGCCAACCTGAAGTCCTCAAGGGCTGACTTAACACGATCTTTACGTTTCTCTGGGTTCATCCCGGCGAGTATCAGAGGCAACTCAATGTTTTCGGCGGCTGTTAAGCGAGGTATAAGATGGAAGAACTGGAACACAAAACCGATCTTGTGACGTCTTACCAAAGCCTGTTGTTCATCACTTAGATCAGTTGTATTAACATCATCGAGTATATAAAAGCCTTTATTCGGCCTGTCCAGCAGACCTATAATATTCAGTAAAGTTGATTTACCAGAGCCTGAAGGCCCCATGATAGATATATATTCGCCCTGAGTTATCTTCAGGCTCACGTTATTGAGGGCATAGACATTTTCATTGCCGACCTGAAACACACGTTCAATAGAATCCAGACGAATCATTTCTCTCCATTAGGAACGTGGACGAAATAACTTTCCCAACTATGCATCACAGCTTCAGGCCACCTTTGCCCGATCTCAAATCACAAAAATATCAAAATAGCCAGCTATTCCATCAACTTTTGTGATTTGAGATCGAACAAATTTGACCCAAATCTATGCGCCTACTTGGGGAAGTTGTTTCATCCACGTTCCTTATTTATAATCGCTTTTGCCCCGTCTTTTATCCCCTCGCGATCCAAAGTAGTAATCACCAGCTCGCCGGCTTTAAGACCCGTTATTACTTCGGTATAGTCCCAATTTGAAATTCCGGCCTTTATCATTCTTTCTTCTATATTTTTGGAGTCGGGATGATAAACAAAAACCCTTTTGTTGTCCAATACAGCATAAGTCGGTATGCGCAATGTATCTTTATGGACATCCAGGATTACCTCAATATCGGCGCTATAACCGGCAAGCAGGTGTTTAATATCCTTCTGATTTATGAATCTAACCTCAACATCAACAGTTCTGGCCTGTTTTTCCAGATCCAGCACATAGGCAGCAATACGACGCACCTTACCTTCAAAGCTCCGGTCGCCAAAAGCATCCATACTTACCCTTACAGGCATTCCCAGGGCTATTTCCGGAGCATCAACTTCATCTATAGGCGCCACCACATAAAAACAGCTATTGTCTATCAAAACTACGGCAGGGGGAGTAGCAATACCGGGCGGTGAAGGAGTAACATACTCATTCAGCTCTCCGGTAATCTCGGCAATTACTCCATCAAAGGGCGCTATAAGGCGCGTGCGTTCGAGATTAGCCTTGACAACTCCAACCCTGGACAGGCTCATTTTGGCAGACGCAACCGCTGCCTCACATTCGGCTTTGCGGACCTTAGCATCAGTTACCGCTCTGTCGGTTTCTTCCTCAGATACAGCACCTGTTTTTAGTAATTTTACCAGCCGGTCAGCCTCACGCCGGGCTATCTCAGCCTGCAAACAGGTGGCTTTAGCTTGTGCCTTTGCTGCTTCAGCTTCACTTTTACTAAGAGCCACTTCGGCCACCAAATCTTCATTCCACAGATCTATCAAGAGCTGCCCCGCTTTTACCTTATCTCCTTCTTTTATATCTAAAACGGCAATCTGGCCGCCTATGCTAGGGGAAAGATTAGCTCGACGGCAGGCTTTTACTGTTCCAGCGCGAGTATTGGCTACTACCTTTTCTACTAAACCGCGCTCTACCGGTTTAACCACAACTTTGACAGGCTGAGGTCGAGTCTGGAACCATATAAAAATACCAATTGCCGCAATAAGCAAGATCGCGATAATCCAGCGAAAAAAAGTTTGTCGGGTCATGGAGTTATCCCTTTTGCTTTATTATATTTTTTTCACCACGGATTTTCACGGAATTACACTGAATTATCAAAATATTCTTCTCATCATTTAAACCCTGAATCCGTGAAACGGTTATCTACTTTTTAATCATTTTCTCAGGCTTGATAATAATTGTTGCTGCCTTTTTGTTATTTAGATATTTTTTGGCAATGGCTGACATATCATCTGCTGTAATTGAGGAATAATCTTTCATTATTGTCCGGCTCCACTCAAGCTTTTGGGGATGCTTTAGAGAGCCTGAAAGAACGGTATTAAGCCAGTATCTATTTTTCCGCAACAGATCTTTTATGCTGGTTATTGTCGGATCAAGGGCTCGCCTGAATTCATCTTCCGGAATTTCTTTTTCAACCAGATCTGAAGCAATTTGCTTTATTTCTTTTATAATCAAATCTGAATCATCAGGATCAACATGGACGAATGCCTGAAAAACTCCATAGCCGGGATAGGCTCTGCCTGGCTGGTTATAGGCTGTGGATGAATAGGCTGCCCCGAGCTTTTCGCGTATCGTCTCGCGAAGTCTGTTTGAAAAAATATCTGCCAGCACGGAAAGGCGGCGGGTTCTACTGATATCCCAGATATCTTCTGTTGGATATGCAACTATTACCAGGCCTTTTTGAATTTTTGTGGGTACGATTATCTCAAATAATTGAGCAGCGGGGAATTCGGGCGAACTTGATATTTTCTTTTTTTGAAGACCGGATCTTGAGGGCAGGGCGCCAAGATATTTAGCTGCGGTTTCAATTAGAGAATCCATATCAAAATCGCCCACCACTGAAACCTCGAGTTTGTCTTGTTTTAATGGAGTATCTATCCATGACCTGACTTGTTCAAGAGTCAAATTCTTAAACAGACCATAAGAAGGAAGACCGAAACGGCTGTCTCCTCCCGCCAGAAACCGTTTGCCTGAAAGAACCATTGCACCGTCGATTGAGCTGGAAAGTTTGTGGTATTGTTGCTTGAAGCGTTCCATGGTTAGAGAATACGCTTCCTGCCTGTAAGCCGGATCAACAAGATGAGCATATATGAGCTGAAAGAGCAGAGGGACTTCTTCTGACACAGTTGTGCCTCTGAAGAAAAAACAATCTTCATCAAAGCCGAAACTGACATTTGTATTTTTACCGGCCATTGCTCTTTTTAGTTCATCTTTTTTAAGGGAACCTAAGCCGCTTTCATTAATCACTTTTTTACTCAGTGCAGCAAGCCCCGCCATATTAGCCGGTTCAGCAGACCTGCCAGAACCAAAAGAAAGATTAACAAGTACTTCATCTGCTTCAAAATCAGTTTGTTTTAAGTTAAGTCGAACACCATTATCAAAATCAATCTGAACAATACCAAGGTCAGGTATTTCTGTTCTGTTAATAATTTTGCCTTTTTTCTCAGGTTCGGCAAGATAAGGAAAAACAGCGGGTTTTATTTCAGAAGGCCTTGATACTTTAACTTTGCTGCTTCTATCAAATACTTCATATATCATATCTTCAGGGGTGTTATTTTTTGCTGTAATTTCCGCATTTCCGGTTACCATTATGAGCCTGTGGTCAGATGACCAGGCATTTTTAAATGCATCATGGACGTTCTTTAAGGTAATGGAATTTATAACAGGAACAAAAAGATTTTTTTTCTGTTCAGGAGATATGGTAACTCTTTCATTGTTAAGGTCATTAATTATCCTGCGGGTCAGCATTCTGCTGTTTCGAGTGGGCATTTTTTTTACAGCTTTGTCCAGCATTGACAAAAAATCTTTTTTTACTATTTCAAGCTCTGATTTTACAAATCCGTATTTTAAAGATTTTCTTAAGGTTTTTTCCAGGAGTGAAAGCGATTTTTCCCAGTTTTCCGGACTGGTTTCCGCAGAGATTTCAGAAAATTCTACCTGATAGAAGCTGATTCCTGCGCTGACGGAAGCTGAAGTAAATGGAGAGCTGGTTTTGCTGACAATTTTATCAAGCCTGTTCTGGACTATCTGGCTTGCAATGTTTTTTACAAGCTGCTTTTTTTGAAAAGCAACAGAATCGGGCTGTATGGTTTTCTTATTTATAACTTCTATTGTTACTGTTGTTTTTCCTGTTTCCTTTTCAAAATGATAGAATGTTTTGATCCCCTTATGTTTTATCTGACCGATATCAGGACGCGCTTGTATTGATGCTTTTGCATATAATGATGAGAAATTTTCTTCAATGAGCTTTGTCGCCTGTTTTTGATCAAAATCGCCTGCCATAATCAGAATCATATTACCAGGCCTGTACCATGTATCATAATAATCTTTTAAAAGATTATGGTCGGCATTTTTAATAACCTCCTCTTCGCCTATTGGAAATCTTTTAGATATTTTTGTTTCAGGCAATAAGAACTTCATGACTGAAATAAATGTTCTATATGATGCTGAATCGCGGGTTCGTTTTTCAGCCAGAATTACCTTCCGTTCTCTGTCAATCTCAGATTGCAGAAGAAGGGCGCCTTCTGCAAAGTCTTTCATTACGGTAAGTCCATTTTCCAGGCTTTTCTTATCGCCCTCCGGCAACAGCATATCATACACAGTTTCATAAAATCCTGTACGAGCATTTGCATCGTGCCCAAAATGCATGCCTATGGACTGAAAGTATTTTACAAGCTCGCCTGGTTTAAAATGTGTCGAACCGCAAAAAAGCATGTGTTCAAGAAAGTGCGATATGCCCTGTTGCTTGTCGGTTTCATGAATTGAGCCTGTTTGCACATTCAAATGCAAGCTCACCCTGTCCTTTGGATTGGCATTTTTCATTAATACATATCTGAAGCCGTTGGGCAGTTTGCCGAATAATAAGGCCGGGTCAGGCAGAAGATCGCTGTTTTCATGAGGCCAATCAGGATGTGAGCTGATGTTGGAATCAGCGGTATTTACTGCCGATGAATCTATATTGGACGATTTTAAGTGAACACTTTTACTGCCGGACTGGCTGTAATTACAGGCTGGCGAAAATAATAAAATGAATATAATAAGAGCAGAAAGTGAAATCTTTGCAGCAGATGAGTTTAACAGTTTTTTTAACATAAGGTGAATTCCTTTAAAAACGGTTCAGGGATCAGGAGTTTTTTTTGTGAAACGCCCAGTGCGGACCCGCAAGACGTGGGGCTG
>JAIVWD010000250.1:0-473 GCA_049190315.1 Deltaproteobacteria bacterium
TTCGGCGAACATCCTGAAGTTTATAACAAAAAAACACATAAGGCTTTCCTGGAAAACGGTATAAATCCGTTTTTATTTGACAAAGTTCATTTTATCAGTTCTGTTGAAGAATCTATGGCTCTGATGCGTGAAAAAAAATCTCACATAGTAATATCTGCTGCAGGAATGTGCGAAGCTGGCAGAATTCTTCATCACCTGCGCTATAAAATTCATAATCCACAGCATACGATTTTAATCGTAGGTTATATGGCTCAGAACACACTTGGCCGTCGCATTTTGGAACAAGGCAAAGAATATGAAAATTCCGGAAGAAGCGGTAATCCGCCAATACTGAGATTTCTCAATAAAACATATCCGCTTAAAGCCCATGTTGCTAAAATAGGCGGTTTCAGCGCACATGGCGATAGAAATGAAATGCTTCGTTTCCTTAAGGAATCAAATTTACGAATTAAAAGAATAGCCGTAGTCCATGG
>JAIVWD010000250.1:510-5442 GCA_049190315.1 Deltaproteobacteria bacterium
GATCAAAACATAAAGTATAGACTTTCAGATAATTAATTTCACAAGGATAGAAGGAGGAAGGCGTATTAGTTATACGTCGACGACTGATAACGCAGTGAAATTATTTATCTGAAAGTCTATAACTACTCAGGTTAATAGGCTGAAGATAGAAGGCTTTTAGGGAAAAGACTCACAGAAGCCAATATGTTATTAAAGCGGCCAGAAATTTTGTCCTAAACATAGAAAATAACGTTCAGGAATCATCTGTTTCCTTCAGCCTATAGCCTTCAGTCTAAACGCCTGAGTAGTTGCCATGCTTCAATCATTACAAAATTCATTAAAAAACTGGAAACCGTAAACCGTGAACCGTAAACCGTACAACTTAGTTACTAACCATGTATAAAGAAAATAATGATTTAGAGGAACAAATTATTCAGCAAACTGAATCAGGTACAGATACAATAAACTCTCTTGGTCTGTGCCTCGGAGCTTCCACCATATCCATTGTCCACATGGCAATGAAAAAGTCTGAGAGCAAGCCAAGAATTGTCAAATCTTCACTTCACACCCACGAAGGAGATCCAAAGCAAACTCTGCTTGCTGCACTAAAAAACTTCGACTTAAAATCATTTGACAGGATCGCCGCAACCGGCAGGAAATTCTGCAAGTTTGTAAACCTTTCATCCATACCCGAACCGGAAGCTGTTGAATTAGCATATGAATTTGTCAAACCCAAAAGTATCTCATGCCCGGCAATTGTCTCCGCGGGTGGAGAAACATTCATGGTATATGTTTTAAACAGGCTGGGGCAAATATCAAATGTGGTGACAGGCAACAAGTGTGCATCCGGGACAGGTGAATTCCTCCTTCAACAGCTTCGCAGAATGAATGTATCAATGGAAGAGGCAGCCCAGTGGGCTGCTACGGAAAATCCGCATCATGTTTCCGGGCGATGTTCTGTCTTCTGCAAGTCAGACTGCACTCATGCAACAAACAAAGGCATCCCGAAATCCAGGGTTACTGCCGGCCTCTGTAAAATGATGGCGAATAAGATTCTGGAGCTTCTGAAGAAGGTTGAAAGACAAAATATCATGATCACCGGCGGAACAGCTCGCAACAGGATGATGATTGAATATTTGCATAAGGAGATTCCGGGTCTCATAGTTCCGGAAGAAGCGCCATATTTCGAAGCCATGGGCGCCGCACTCTGGGCACTTAACAACAAAACCGCCCCTTTTGCCGGAATAGCAAATCTTTTTAAGAAAGAAATTACATCATTTGATACACTTTCTCCACTCCTCAATTTCAAGGACATGGTAGAATTCAAAACAATTGACATGGGAAATATAAAGCCGGGTGATGTTTGCATACTGGGCCTGGATGTGGGTTCTACCACCACCAAGGCTGTTCTTCTGCGAAAAGAAGACAACTCAATGCTTGCATCTATATATCTGCGCACAAACGGTGATCCGATAGGTGCTTCCCGGAATTGTTATCGAAATATTTTAGACCAGATAAAAGAAAAAGTAGATCCTGATGAAATATCAATTACGGGTCTGGGTGTCTGCGGTTCCGGCCGTCAAATAGCGGGTCTTCATGCCTTAACTGAAGGTGTAATCAATGAAATAATCGCACATGCAACTGGTGCCGTTTACTTTGATTGCAAGGTAGATACCATATTCGAAATTGGAGGACAGGATGCCAAATACACTTATATAACAAACGCTGTGCCCTCTGATTATGCAATGAACGAAGCTTGTTCAGCCGGAACCGGGTCTTTCCTTGAAGAATCCGCATATGAAACTCTGGGTATAAAAATGGATGATATCGCAGATATCGCACTTAAGGGGAAAAATCCGCCCAATTTCAATGATCAGTGCGCCGCATTTATCTCCTCTGACATAAAAAATGCCATTCACGAAGGAGTAAAGCACGAAGATATTGTCGCCGGGCTGGTTTATTCCATCTGCATGAATTATTCAAACAGAGTAAAAGGCAATAAACCGGTTGGGGAAAAGGTCTTTATGCAGGGAGGAGTCTGCTACAACAAAGCGATTCCGTTTGCCATGGCCGCACTTGTGGGCAAGCCGATAATCGTTCCGCCGGAACCCGGCCTTATGGGAGCTTTTGGCGTTGCCCTTGAGATCAAAAAAAGAATTGAAACAGGATTAATGGCAGAAAAGGACTTTAACCTTGGGACACTTGCAGATAGAGAGGTAAAATACGGAAAAAATTTCATATGCAGAGGCGGCAAGGAAAAATGCGATCGGCGCTGCGAAATAGCAATGATCGAGCTTGAAGGCAAGAAATATCCATTTGGAGGAGCATGCAACAGGTATTACAACTTACGGCAAAAAATAAAATATGATGTAGAAAAGCTGGATCTGGTGCGGATCAGGCAGAAACTGATATTTGAAAAGTACGGCGCAAAACTGCCTGAGGAAAGCGGGAAAAAGCGCAGAGGAAGAATCGGAATAAACAGAAGTTTTATGGTCAACACCTTTTATCCTCTTTACTCCACTTTTTTTACCGAACTGGGCTTTGAACCTGTAATGCCGGATTCAATTTCAAAGCAAGGAATTGATCAGAAAAACACATCTTTCTGCTTCCCCGCTGAACTGTCTCATGGCTTTTTTTACTCCCTGATTACTATGGAAAATCCTCCTGATTTCATATTCCTGCCTCATTTCAAAGCAGTTCATGTTCCAAATGGTCATTCAAGCTCGCAGGTCTGTCCCTTTGTTCAAGGTGAAACATATTATCTTCAAGTAACATTCCGTGAAAAACTCGAAGAGCTTAAAAGAAAAGGAATAAAAGTACTTTCTCCCCTTATAAATTTAACAAAAGGTCTGGAAAACGCCCAAGTCCCTTTAATTGAAACCGCTAAAAAGATGGGAATCAGCCGGAAGGAAGCTGATAAGGCTTTCAAAAAGGCCCTGCAACAACAGATTGAATGCATGAATGAAATGAAGGATATCGGCAAGAAGGCGCTTGCAGAACTTGAATCTGAACCGGAAAAGACGGGAGTTGTTATATTTGCCAGAGCATACAATGGATTCGTTAAAGAAGCCCACATGGGCATTCCCAACAAACTGGCCTCAAGGGGGGTTCTCGTAATACCGTTTGATTTTCTTCCTTTTGATAATGAAAAGACAAAGCGCCATATGTACTGGGGAATGGGGCAACTTATACTCAAGGCCGGCAAATTTGTAAAAAGGCACCCCCAACTTTTTGGCGTTTATATTACCAACTTTTCATGCGGCCCTGACTCGTTTATAGTTGGATATTTCAGGAATTACATGGGCCGAAAGCCCTCCCTGACCCTTGAACTTGACAGCCATACTGCAGATGCAGGTCTTGAAACAAGGATAGAAGCTTTTCTCGATATAGTATCAGCATACAGGCAGCTTATGGCAAATAAAATGATTACAATAAAGAAAAGCTCCTTTACCCAGGCCCGCCTCATAATTGAAGACAGTGTTGCAAAAGTAGTAACATCTTCCGGCAAAAAAATCCCGCTGACTGACCCGCGTGTAACTCTTTTAATACCTTCTATGGGCAAAATAGCCTCTGAATCGTTTGCCGCTGTATTTCGCGGAAGAGGTATTAAAACAATAGCCCATCCTCCTTCTGATGAATCAGTGCTTAAACTTGGCCGCGCAAATACGTCCTGCAAAGAATGCCTGCCGCTTATACTAACTACAGGAACTCTGCTCAATTATATCCGCAACAAAAAGCAGAATGGTGAGATTCTTGTATACTTCATGCCTACAGGTTCCGGGCCATGCCGGTTCGGCCAGTACTACATATTTATGGAAGATCTGGTAAAAAGGCTTGAACTTCCTGATGTCGCTATGCTTTCGCTATCATCAGAGAACGCATACGCGGGCATGGGCGGCAATTTTCAGCTTCACGCCTGGAGTGCTGTAATCGTATCTGATGTAATGGAAGATATCAGATCCATGATTCTGGCTAATGCAACAGACACGAAAGCAGCTATTAAAATATTCAATGAGGAGTGGCAACAGATATTGGCAAAATTGGAAACAGGAGACTTCTCCAGGCTTGAAAAACAACTTTCCATAACTGCTAAACGGTTCAGCCATATCCCATTAAAGCGGCCAGTAGAAGAAGTGCCGACTATCTCGCTTTCAGGTGAAATATTTGTCAGAAGAGATGATATTTCTCGTCAATATTTGACTGAACGCCTTGCAGAAGGAGGGTTTGCAGCGATATGTACGCCGGTGGCAGAGTGGATTTTATATGCTGACTATATTCTGAAAAATAATTATTCAGACCACAAAATGTCTAAATTGGAAAAGCTGGAGTTCATGATCAAAAAGAAATTCATGTCAAGATATGAAAAGCGTATCAAATCAATACTGTCGCGTTCAGGGCTTGTTCACGCGGAGCTGCTCGATATGAAATCAATAATTAACAGCGCCTCGCCTTATATTTCTCCATATCTGGCCGGTGAAGCCATTCTGACGGTGGGCGGCGCTCTCACCGAAGTTGCATCCCATGTCTGTGGAGTAATAGCCATAGGTCCTTTTGGCTGTATGCCCAACCGCCTTTCAGAGTCTATTCTTAACGTCACTATGAACCGGGAAGGAAAGCTCGCAACTGATTCTAAAAATAAACAACTCCGGCATATACTCACAGATATAGAAGACCTGCCGTTTCTGGCTATAGAAAGTGACGGCTCCCCTTTCCCCCAGGTAATAAATGCAAAACTGGAAACCTTCTGCATTCGCTCTGAACGCCTGCATAACAGAATGCTTGAAGCCAACAGAAAATAAAGATAATGGTTGTCAGTTGTCGGTTTACAGTTAACAGTTTTATGTTTTGATCAACCGTGAACCGTGAACCGTGAACCGTAAACCGTGAAAATATTACTTATATACCCCTATTTCCTTGAAGACAGAGTTCATGAAGAAGAGATAAGTTTTGTAC
>JAIVWD010000251.1:0-5394 GCA_049190315.1 Deltaproteobacteria bacterium
TCGCCAATTGATTCTCGATTAAATAACCAATTTCACCATTGCTCTTGAGCTGTGAAATCATCCAATGTGGTAATCTAATTGTCACAAGCTCTCGTCTCAAATGGTCTGGTTTCTTTTTTCGACCAGCTCCCACACGTTTTCCTCCTCTCATTTTTTCACCTCCAAAACATATAGAGCACTTGATTGACGTGTAACGTTATTCAAAAAAACATCATGAAAATACACTATGTGCCTGATTAGCGTGTAACATTATTCAAATAATCGCCATGAAAATACAATATATGTCTGATTAACGTTACACGATATTCAAATAGCTCTGCTACCAACTGCTTATGCGTTGGATAGTAACGCTTTTAGTTGGTCTGCCGCATGAACCATTTTTTTAACAGAATCCGGTTCCATCGTAGATGCCGCCAGATAATGAACCCGATTTCATACCAACGTGGAAAAGCTTCTGTTTATAGTCATAAAAAGTTGTCATTTTTTCGAAGGCGGAGCCTTCACGAAAAATGACAGCTTTTTATGACCCAGCAAGCGATAGCGCGGTAGGTGAGGCATCTCCTAGTAGCGCTCACATTAATTGATACCGTTCCAAGTAGTTTTTAAAGATATTGAAATGAGAAATAAATATAGTTTAGGCGATAACTTGCTTGATAACGACCGGCTTTTTGCAAAATTATATATGGTTGTTTCCATGAGTTTATTCTCCATATTTGCTTTTTAACGATTCAGACAATCTGTAGCTTTGCCACGAGCAGTTTATCACATGAGCTTTGTGTGTAACCCTGTCAAGCAAGGCTGCAGTAAGTGAGGAATCTCCAAATATTTGTGTCCAGTCTCCAAATCCCTTATTAGTGGTTATAATAACCGGCTTACGCTCGTTACGTTCTCCTATAACCTGAAAAAGCAGCTCTGCTCCTTCTTTAGAAAATGGAACATATCCTAGTTCATCAATGATAAGTAAACCATAATTAAAATATCGCTTTATTAATATCCTTAACCTTTTTTCATCCCTGGCTTCAGTTAATTCGTTCACAAGGCTGCATCCTGTTACGAATCGTGTTCTGACTCCCTGATCGCATGCTTCAATTCCAAGGGCTGTTGCAAGGTGTGTTTTACCTGTACCGCTTTTACCCAGAAATATTATATTCTTATTCTTTTTTAGATAACTGCCGCTTGCAAGATCGTTTATAAAACGTGTATCCAAATCCGGCGCTGCTTCAAATTTAAATGTCTCAAGCGGTTTATGTAAAGGGAATGCAGCCTCCCTGATTCTTCTTTTGCGTCCATTATCCTTGCGAATTTGAACTTCAATTTCTGTTAAATTTAACAAAAATTCATCATAGCTTAATTTGTTCTCCAGTGCTTGCCGGTGAACATTCTCAAGATTTTTTGTCATTGTAGAGAGCTTTAAAAATCGAAGATTTTCCTGCAGTATTGCCGCCATACCCGCATTCATATGGCACCCCCAATTTCATTATAAACTGCAATATCCGGTGTTGGAACAATCTCCCAATTTGCAAGTGAAGTAAAAGATTTTGTTGGTTTCTCTAATGAATTTGTCAATATCTGCAAAACAGCATCACTGTCGCTCACATTAACTGTAATAGCTTTTTTTACAGCATTATGAACATTTTGCTCGTTGTATTTCTTGTGAAACAGCAATACGTTGATAAAATCTTTTATCCCTTTTGTTTCTCCTTTACTTTTACAAAAGCGGGCAAGGAGTTCTTCATAGCTGTCAGGCCAGGTTGTTCTCCATTGTTTTATAGAACGGGCACTTGAAAATGCCTGAGGACGCTGTCCAATAAGTTTTAGATAATGTAACGGGTCAAGGCTCCATTGGTTCACATTATATAACCGTTTGTGTATAGCTATTTTCTTGTTGCCATAATAAAGATCAATACTGTCAACCTTTAAAACTGCCCGAAGCTTTAGATATGCATACTCTGTCGGGACTGAATAACGATTTTTATCAATTATTACAGTAGAATATTTATCTGCTTTTCCATTCGTCGTTTGAATATTACTAAATTTAATGTCAGGAATGTTGAGCAGATGTTCTTTTTCCTGTTCATACATTTCATTTACTGTATTCTCTTTGCCACTTATACGGTGATCTCCATATCTCAGACATTCTTGTAAAAGCATTATGTTCAAATCCTCAAGACTGTTGGCTTGGGGAACAGGAACCATATAATTACGTCTTGCGTATCCGACAATCCCTTCAACCCCTCCTTTTTCATGGCCATTGGCCGGATTGCAAAACCTTGCTGTAAAATTGTAGTATGCCTTGAATTTATTATATTCTTTTTGACAAATGCGATCCTTGCCTATTAATATTTTTTGAACCACAGTCGTGAGGTTATCATAAATTAAAACAGGAAAAATGCCCCCAAAATATGAAAAAGCCTGTATATGTGCATCAAATAAAGCCTGTTGCCTTTCGCAAGGATAACATCGGACAAAGTGTTTGCCGGAAAATTTTGAACGTATACAAAATAACTTAAGCTGAACTTTTTCTCCATCAAGTATCGCCGTACACCTTCCCCAGTCTACCTCAGCTTCCTGACCCACTGGTGGATCTAATGGAATAAAAACCTGCCTGGAGCTGATTCCTATTCTTTGTCTGGCAATTTTTACATAGCGTAGTACTGTTGAAATTGATCCATGGTAATCCTTTTCATGTTTAAGTCTATTATAGATCCTGGTTCCTGTATGGCGTTGCTTTTTTGGCTGATCTTTATCATCTTTAAGCCATTTGTCTATTATTGGCAGATATAGCCCAAGTGACGGATACGATTGATTCTGTCTGGGACTGTATTCTATGTGTTCATTATTCAGTACTTTTTTTACTGTGTTTCTTGAATGTCCCGTATCCCTTGCTATTTTTCTGATTGTCTTGCCATAAACTCTGTGTGCAATCCTAATGTACTCATATTGATCCACTGTTAACATTCTCCTTTCCCCTCTGATAATAGGTTCTCATTATATTGAAATCCATGTTATCAGAAGTTGGTTACGGGTGGGTCAATTTTAGGTTACCAAAACTAGTATCCAATGCAGTTAACACAAATCAGCTGCTAGGATTGAATGCGGTTATAAAAAATGATCGCGGTCGAAAAGGGCCTATTTACTATACTCCGGAAAAAAGGAAGCATATAATCGATCTTCTTGAAAGCAAACCGGGTGAGACAGACGAAAAAATTGCGCAGCAGGCAAACGAAGAACTTGGAACAAAAATTTCACGTCAGGCAGTGGCGCGCATAAGAGTTGAGCATACCAAACCTTTCAATGGCTTTTCACCGCCTAACAAGAAAGAGCTCATGGAGATTGAAGCAGCCACCCGGCGAATGGAGAAACGGCTTGTCAAACAAGCCCAATTGAACTTCGATTTTGAAAATAGACCTGAATTAAAGGATGATATTGAAAAAATTTCTGACGAACCTTTTTTTGAGGCTGCCGACACAACCCAGGAAAATACCATATCTCAATTGGAGAAAGGTATAGCAACGCCTTATGCCGGTCTGCTTTTTTACCAATTATTTTTAGGCGAACTAAATTTCAGAGAACTTTTTACAGATTTTAAACCGCCTGAAAAAGGGAAGTACAGTTTTGAAGACATCTGTTTGTCTTTATTTTTTGGACTTGCTCATGGTTTGTCATCAATAGAGGCGCATAAGCTTGTAAATCCGTCTCAGTTCGGGCCGGTTTTCGGCCTGCCCCGGAGTCCTGATCCGGTTACAATTCGGACATACCTGGAAATAATGGCGGAACAACACATTTCGGATTCGGTTGTTGATAAATTTGCATTGCAGGTTTTAAAAATAGGGGCTGTAAATCCTGATGTATTTTTTGTTGATGGTCATTTTTTGCCTTATTACGGCTTTAACTTATTAGCCAAAGGTTGGCATACAGTGCGGTGCCAGGCTCTCAAAGGCAACGAGATATATGTTGTAAGCGATATAGAGAAACGTCCTTTGATGTTTATAACTGAAGGATGTGAGATTGATTTCAGGCCGATCATTCACAGACTTGCCGGCAAGATTATTGACTATGGCGTAAAGCGTCCGGTTCTCGTTTTTGATCGGGGTGGATATGGGGTGAACTTTTTTAGCGAGTTAAGCCAATATGCGGATTTTGTTACATGGGGAAAGTACGTTCGGAAAGAGGAACTGACGTCTGTCCGGCAAGAAAACTTTACAGTCGGCCTTCGCGTAAATGGCAGATGTTATGAGATAAGCGAATTGGATAAAACATTAACCGAATCTGCGGCCACGGCTAAAAAAGAAGGGCGTACTGAGCCAAGCAGCGTGAATCTCAGAATGATCGTAATGAGAGAAATCAATGAAAAAACCGGGGAAGAAAAAGGGCGCAGATTGTCGGTGCTTACTTGTGATAAAAAACGTCCGTCATGGGAGATAGCGTACTTTATGCTTAACAGATGGGGAAAGTCCGAGAATTTTTTTAAAGAGATCATGTCGATTTTCAGTTTTAATTATCATCCCTGCTATGTAATAGACGAAATGGAACAGCAGCCGTTTTTTGATAATCCGGAAGTCGCTATTATCCGTTCCACAGTCAAATCTATAAAGAAAGAGATTAAAAGAATTGAGGGAGACAAGGCTATTCTTCAATTAAAGTACCGGGAGACCGGCAAACAAAAGACGGCAGACATGATTGACACACTGGAAAAAAAGATATGTGAGAAACTTGAAGATACGGCAGGCTTTGAAAAAAAGCTGGAGGAATTGCCTGAAAAAATAACTCTGGAGTCTTTACTTGGAAAACCGATGTCCCAATGTGATCTGGAAAAAAAGCGTATTTATGATTTACTGCAAATCATTGCTTATCATGCCAGGGAGAGACTGGTTCAGGAGTTTCGCCATGAATATAAGCGCCCGCATGATGTAAAGCAAATATTAGACAAGATAACCGGCAAGGGAGGCTATGTGAAGTTAATAGGTCAAACATTGGTTGTTTTGGTCGACTGGATAGAAAGACCCGCACATCGAAAAGCCGCGCAGGGTTTATGCCGGAGGATTAACAACCTGGGAATAAAAATTCAGGGCGGTTTACCCATGAAGCTGCATTTTGCCGTTTCCCGAACTCCGCTGACAGGAGTCAATTGATGCACATTTTCACTTGGGAAAAAATAGCCAATTTTGTGGATCTCTGAAGAATATTAAATTTGAACGTAGATTACGAGTCGATCTCCTGGTAGAAAACAAGGCCATAAAAAAGATAACAAAATCAGAATGAAGCTCAATTGATCAATTATTTCAAAACAACTCGCTTGAGCGTGGATCTATTGATAATTCAGTGTAATTCCGTGAAAATCAGTGGTAAGCTATAATTTTTAATCTTATAAATTTAAGTTAACAATTTGAAAAC
>JAIVWD010000252.1:0-5337 GCA_049190315.1 Deltaproteobacteria bacterium
GCTCGGCCATATTGGAGCCTCCATTCACAAAGATAGTATGCATAGTACTTAACAGTAGGCCTGCACATAACACTGTCCACAAAAGTAGGTTTTTGAGGGAGCATTACCAGTTTGTTAATGGTTTTCTGATGCATTAACAAAAAAAGTTACAGAAAAGCAAGAAAAGTTCTGGACATTCCTGTTGATCACCTGTATAGCATAATAAACTATCGTCACGAAAGGCAGGTAATCAAATGGAATCAATGTGTTTCGAGAGATTTTGTGGGCAAATCGTCAAAAATCAACAAGTAGATGAAATAATTGAGATAATAGAAACCTTTCCAAAGCTCAGCCGCACTGAGCTTGCCAATACGGTCTGTGAGCTATTTTCATGGAAAAGACCCACTGGAAAGCTTAAAAGCGTTGAATGCCGACAGTTTCTTGAACGTCTGGATGAAAAGGGAACCATAAGGCTGCCGGTGTGCAGAAAACAGTATGCGAATAGAGGCGCGATAAAGGTTCAACGGACCGGAAAGGCGGACATTCAACCCACCATTTCCGCAAAGCTGAAGGAACTGTCTCCCATATTACTGACAAGGGTTGATAGCCAGAAACAAAGACAGCTTTGGTATGAATACGTTGATCGATATCATTACCTGGGGTACCAATTGCCCTTTGGAGCGCAGTTGCGCTATTTTATTAAAGCCGGTGCAACCAATGATATTCTTGGCTGTTTTCAGTTTTCCAGTCCAGCCTGGAAGATGGCGCCACGGGACCGTTGGATTGGTTGGACCGATGAGCAACGAAAGTTCAACTTACAAAAGATCATTAATAACAGTCGGTTTCTCATTTTTCCTTGGGTTGAGGTCAAAAACCTTGCCAGTTCGGTTCTTGCGTTGGTTGTCAAGACCGTTCCGGATGATTGGCAACGCTGCTACGGCTATCGCCCGGTTCTTATGGAAACATTGGTTGACCGGAAACGATTCAGAGGTACTTGCTATAAGGCGGCCAACTGGATACACATGGGAAAAACGACGGGCCGCGGGCGGATGGACCGGGCCAACAAACAGCAAGGCGCGTCGGTCAAGGAGATTTTTGTTTACCCCCTTACATCCCGATTCCGTCAAGAATTGGCGGGATTGTAAAAGGTGGGCGCTATGGGACTTGCTGCGGCTTGCATTCTTGAACAGGATCCAACAGGGGAATTTCGACACATGATCCATGATGAAGTGGACAAATGGGTTGACCAAATTATAGATGAAGTGTTTGAGGACGGTAAAGAGCCAACTGTAATGGAGCTCAGCCAACTGTTTTCAGAAACGAAACAAAAGTTTTTTGGCGCTTGTTTTCAAGCACTGATTGAGCAGAAGTACACCGGCTTATTGGAGCAGGAATACGCCCCTTGTCCGCAATGCGGCAAGATGTGCAAAAAACGGCGCGGCAATTTAAAACAAATGGTGACTATGCAGGGTCCCAGCTCTTTGAAACGGCCCTGGTTTTATTGTGTGGATTGTTCATATGGGTTTTCGCCATTGGACAAGGTGATTGAGATCAGCCGTAAAAAATATCAGTTTGATGTTCAGAAAAAATCGACCAAGACTGTTGCAGAGGTTCCGTTTTCCAGTGGCAGAGAGCTGTTCTCGGAACTCACTGATCACCCTGTCAGCGACCATTTCATGCACGATACATTTGAGGAGGTAGGTGCGTATGCCTGCTTGGAAGAGGTTATTCCCAGCCAGGAAGAGATAACCGCACAGTGCCAGAGCGTAAACGAAAGTTCCTGGAGACCGGTATTGGTAGTAGCTTCCGACGGTGCTCATGTCCCAACGCGTCCCAAAGCAAAGCGCAATGAAAAAAGAGGCAAGGGTCGGTGGCAGGAGGCCAAAGGGTTCCGTATGTATTTACTGAGCAAGGATCGAATAGTACATGTAGCAAGCTGGCATCAAATCCAAAATGAAGAACAATTTGGCGAGGATCTGTCATTTGTGGCATCTCGAATCCCACAGGATGATCTTCGCATTGGATTGTTGGGTGACGGAGCCGACTGGCTGTGGAAACATATGGTTGCTTGTTTTCCAAAAGGGCGCCAGATTTTGGACTATTTCCATTGTGCAGAGCATATCCACAAGGTAGCCAAGCTGCAATATGGTGAGGAATCTCAAAAATGCCTGGAATGGGTGGAAAGTACAATAACGCGGCTGTTCTATGCGGAAGTGGATAATGTGATTTGGGGGCTTCAGCGAATGAAGCCCCGGGATAGTCTGGCAAAGGAAGAAATCCGAAAACTCATTGGTTACTTGCAGAACAACCGGGAAAGAATACATTATCACGGTGATCAAATAGGCGGTTATCCTATTGGTAGCGGGGGTATTGAATCTGCGAACAAATTTATCTGTCATACACGAATGAAGCGTTCAGGGGCATGGTGGGTTAAGGAAACGGGAAACGAAATGCTTGGAATTCGTTGTGCGATATATAATGGAACATATGGCAAAATTTTCGAAAAGTATAAGAAAGCTCAGATGCCACTTTAATTAACTGCTTTTGTTAACAAACTGGTAATGCTCCCGGTCAGATCTTCTGCCTGCAAGTCAGCCTCGTGGTTGCTTAACAAGTGAATAATTAAGATACAAATGACATTACAAATTTGACAGCGTCTTTTATTTCATAAACATCACCTCCTCTATGGAAGAAGATAGTGCGCCCGGTCGGGTAGAAATACGGCGCACTGCAACTTAGGAAAATGCTTGGTTGTTTCGGCGTTTCCGCTTTACGTGCCCGTTTAGCCTTTTCCATATCCGTGTTTCCGCAAGCCCCCCTCTCATCCCGGACGGTCGGATTTCCCGAGTCCGGTTGGCAGCAATAGCATTTCCCTGAAACCCTTCCCGTCCAAACCGAAACTTAAGCGCTCGCTCGCATACGCCCCTTGTTTGAATGGTTTGATTGTCAGCTCGACATCCAGTGAGGTTGGCACTGCTTCCCAGCCCTACATGTCCAGACAGTGTTTCCTTTATGATGCCCGCCATTTACCGAGAGCCTCTTTGCCTGCTTAAGGTGTTACCTCTTGCAGCGTGGTCTCCATGGTCCACGTCAGAGAGCATTACCTCTCCTTCATCGCTCCTACCAGCTCATGCGCCAAACCAAAACCCTCCTAATGCCTCGGGTTTAACCTTGAACATCAGGTCTTTGCAGGTTGCTACGAGCCCCTGCTGGGAGTTGGCCTTTCCCGACGTTATCTCTGCAGATCCTTCAGTAGATGCCTGGCTCCCTACCCCGGTGGAATCTTCGTGGTGCATTTACCCGTTTCTTCCCACAAAGCATCGGCCTTCCCCCCGTTCGGACAAGATCGGCTTCCACAACATCCGTACAGCAGCTTCAGTACGATACTCATTTCGAGGCTGCAAGCATTCTCTAATGTTCAGGCCTCCACTTTTGCTCGCCACCCTGACCGCTCCTACCAAACTTTCGTTCAGCAGCGGTGACTTTTACTTCCGAACACCCCACGGTTTGTTACCTCCCCGTGTCCCGGATATACTAGCCGTCCGAACCGGGTAATTGACAGCAGGGGACTTTCACCCCATGAGATCTACAGCCTTGTCGGCTGTCCCCCGAACGTACGCATCACCTGCACCCAAAGGCAACAAAAACCTTGGCAAATGCAACTTTTAACAAGGCATTCGCAAAAGCAAAAAACGCCTCGGCTTTGGGTGTCAGCGTGAATGCGATTGTTGGGAATGCCGGTTCACAGTACTCTTGAAGCTCTACTCTTTCCCGAACAATCCCGCAGCATCTGCTTTTGCAATCAAGTAGTTGATGAATGCTGAGCAAGATACAATCATGTATTTGGCTTCAGCGAACCCTACGTTTGTTTCATCAAGGATGGCGTGCCTTATCCCACTTTCATCGCTCGAGTACCCATAAAGTTGTCTGAAGCCGGATTTCAGTGCACGATGTATTTCTGTAACTTTCGAAAGCTCATTGAGAGCGCCATTAAGTCCTTGTGAATTAGCACCTGATATTTGCTTAGCCACAGACTCAACCGAGCTAATTGCTTCTTTGATTGCGTTTCTATAATCGGGTTCCGGTTTCTTCCCCAGTAACTCCAAAGCAGTTCTGATGTGCTCTCTAGCACCATGCAGCCCGACCTTTTCTGACGCTTTAATAGCGTCCTCAATTTCATTGACTTCTGCCTTATCTGAAATGGGAGAAAGAACTCCAGAAATAAACCGATACCCGGATAGTTCTCTTTCAAAGATGTAGTTAAAAGTTTTTATCAAGGCCGACTTGTTGGCAGCATGATCATCATAGCCTGGCCCATAGCTGCGCCGTTTTGTCGTCACAAGTTGGTGTTTATTAACAATAAATTCGATCAGGTCGTATACCGCATACCATTGAAGCTCATAAAAATATGCTTTTAACCAACGTCTACATTCATAATTTTGGTATGGGAGTTCGTCCACAGGGACTTTTCGGAAGAACTGCGCGACATGCTTTGAGATTCTTAACCAATAGTCTTCGTTTCGATTCTCATATAAGGAATGAAGGAAGTTCCAAAGCGAACTTCGTAGTTCTTTGCTCATGTTATTGATCTGCAAAGTTTTTGGTGTATCGACAAGCCCTATTCGTTCTGAGAATTTCGCCACAGTTAGCCTCAATGATGACTATTGATGATTTAGCTGATAATTACAGACCCAACGCCGCTAATCAGCAGCGCTGCTTTTTGCGTCGGCTGCATTAGCTTTGTTAGCATTACGCTTTTTTAGTGATAAAGGTCCTATTGTTTCCTTTTTAAATAATACACTGTTTTTTTCGCCAATTTTTAGTATTTGTATTTCATCTGTAAAAAGACGGTTTTCTTTATCAATGCCACGAAGAATAGCTTTATCCCCATATACTCGAAGAACAACATATGGTTTTTTGTCATATAGAACGAGATAGTCCTCTTTAAATAGAGACTCGGCTCGACCTGTCATAAAGGCAACCATGAACAGAATTATAATAGCTATTGAGAGCCAAAAAGCTCCTATTCCGAAACATTTGATGAGAGGATCAAACATAGTAGGTGATGAATCTTCAATAACAACTTTAGGTTGTAGCTTTTTAGAGTTACGAAATCTTTTGGCTGCATAAAATAATGCAAGAACTTGAGTCAGAATTGCAATTGCAACTGCAAAAATTAGGTATGGTGCAATCTCGGACCACTTAAATCGATAGATAAAACAAGCCGCTGTCGCTATGGCCGCCATTGGCCAAAACCTGAGGAGTAGACGCCTCCATGATGACTCATCAGCGTTAACTCCACGTCGATACCAGCTATAAAAAATACTAAGAAGGCCAAGGGCGGGAAGCAAAACAGCA
>JAIVWD010000253.1:0-5326 GCA_049190315.1 Deltaproteobacteria bacterium
TCTAAATCTAAAATAATTGCATCCGGTTTATGAATACCCGCATTTAGCATTAGCTTGGATTGATTGCCCGGTAAATATAATCGACTGCGGCGGAAGCGGTCGCGGCTTGACGCGTACATACAAAAATCCATCATCGGCGGCAACGATGTTACCTGTAATTCAGGATGAGCTTGTTTTATCGCCGCTTCTAAGCGGGCGGCAATTACGAAAGGTAAAGCCCCAAAATCTTCGATCTCAATTGTACCGGTGCTGACTTGTAAATTTTTGCAAATACTCTCAATTTATCCCGACCTGACTTTAGATTGAATTGTGATAATAATTCTTGAAAATAATAACTGAAGAGGGATTTCATATGGGAGCATTTTGGAATCCATATGGTGGGATTGTTTGTAACCACAAAAAACTTACAAAAAAAGAAGTTTTTCAATTAAAACGCAAATGGTCAGAACAGCTTCAAATTCCTGATAGTCCTTTTAATGGGTGGTGGGCAAAATTTAAGAAAACGCTTTTTTCTCTTTTCAACTGACTTGAACATTCTATAGGCCTTTAATCCGGTATATAGCATCAGGGGTTAGTACTTGTTCGCCCTGTATCATTATTTCAATGGCTGGGGTAACCCGGTCAAAAGCATCTTGTAACCTTTCCATAGCTTCGGTTTCAGAGATCTCTTTCCAGCTGTTTTCATTGTAATATTTAACTTCATACCGGAGAATCGAAAACTGCATACTTTCTCTGCTCTTGTTAACAATTAAAATGGCTATTAAGATCGCCTGAGTGAATGTGGTGGCGCCTATGCTTGCTGGTAGATTCAGATGGGCTTATACCACTTAATTTCTAATCTATCGTCCTTCTGACTGCCTCTACTGTGGTACTTAAATCTTTGCAGGCCAAAGATACTTCTAATAATCCTGTATTTATGAGTTGATATTGAAAATCATCAATTATGCCGGATTCATGCAACTCAGCTACAGTTATGCAATATTTATCTACATCACTTTGCAGGCTGCTCAGGATGTTAAATACTCTGAGTGCAGTGTCCTTATCATAACCGGCAGCAGAGATAACCTCAGATCGTGTTACGTTAAGTTCCATAAAAATGCCCCCTTGGTCAATTACGGTAATTTTCAGTGATAGAGTTAAATACGATTTGACAACTACCCTTTTTCACAGGCGATGGTTCACAGTTTCGGGTTTTCAAACTGCTTGCTGCCCATAGATACCCTTGTTTACGACCTTAATCCTACCAAGATTCCTTTAACATCTTCTTCCGTCCATTCACCACTTCCGTAATAATTTTTCCATCTTTGAAGACTCAAACAGGCAGCAATTAACTTGAAGTTTGCCCCCATCCTATTCAGTATATTGATCAGACCTACAATTTCCTTCCTGTGGGGATTCATCTGCATAAGAATCTGCCGAAGATTATCAGCGACACCACGCCAATACCATTCATTGCTAAGTGCGGTCATGTTTTTGTCCTTCCAGCTGCACTTCACGCTATTTTGATCACCTATACCAGCAAATATTTTTAACTATGAGTTTTAACAAAAGAAAGAAGAGGTCTTTTGCCAATTAGTCGTATTTTTCTGAAATATACTTGTTAGGCAATGGCATCAACGGGCTTTCTGATCCATGGAATTTTACAGATTAATTTACCATGCCGATCGTACTTTTCATACACGATCCGATTATCTTCGACTACGTACTTAGAACTGGAACTCTTATCATGTATATTTTCATTTATCTGCGGTTTCGCAGAAGAGCCTCCAGTCACCCTGTTTTGAATCATCGGATAGCGTTTAGGTGAGAACTGCCAAGACATAGGTTACCCAAAACTGCCAAGACATCGGTTACCTTAAAGCGCATTTGTGCCAACACATAGGTTACCCGTTTTAGTATTTTTCATGTATTATGCCTCCTAAAATATTTTTAAAAAGGAGGCGCAAATTTTGGAAACAGAACTTAGAAAAAAAGCTATTCAACGATACGTACTACTAAGAGAAGAACCAAAAGCTATTTATACAGATCTCAAACGTTCCAAAAAGTGGTTTTTTAAATGGCTCCGACGCTACCAGACGGGCGAAAAAGACTGGTATAAGGACCAATCCAGGGCGCCGAAAAGCAGTCCAAGACGGATTTCTCACACGGACAACCAACGAATCATAGAAGTCCGCAAAAAGCTTGAATCGCAGCTATTTGCACAAACTGGCGCTTCGGCCATCAAATGGGAGCTGAGCAAATCCGGTTTCAATTTCCCTTCGGACCGAACAATTAACCGTGTGCTGAAGCGCGAGGGCCTGGTTAAAAAAAACTTCGTATGTTGCCAAGGGCGTTGAATACCCCTATTTTACGGAGCCACTAGATTTTAATAATATACACCAGGCTGATCTGATCGGTCCGCGATACATCAAGGCCGATGGCAGATTTTATTCCTTCAACGTGATGGATTTGTTCAGCCATCGTGTTTATATCGAATCTCAAAGAACAAAACAGGATCGCCAGGTAGCGTCCAGTTTAATGCGTTGCTGGAAAACCATAGGCATCCCTGATTTTTTACAAATTGACAATGAGCTGAGCTTCCGGGGCAGCAACAAGTATCCACGCTCCTTTGGTATTGTTATCAAATTATGCCTTCATTATGGCATTGAGCCGGTGTTTATCCCCCTGGCTGAACCGTGGCGCAACGGTGTCATAGAACACTTTAACGATACTTATAGTAAAAAGTTTTTCCGTCGCCAGTGGTTTAACAGCTATGCGCATCTGAAGCGGCAAAGTAAGAACTTTCAAACGTTTCACAACCGCCATCACCGCTATAGCTGCCTTAAAGGGAAAACGCCCAATGAGTTTACTCAAAGTTATGGGTTTGAGCCCGGAACACTGGGGCCCAATACCAAGCTGCCGGATCTGGATGAAATCCCGGATGGCAACATTAATCTGATCCGCTTTATTCGCAGCGATCGGATACTTGATATTTTCGGTGAAAAATTCAAAATCTCAAAGGATTTGGTTTATTCTTATGTAAAAGCCGTCATTGTTACCGAGATCCATCAATTGCAAATATACCTTGGAGACGAATTGGCTGAAACATTTGATTACCAATTACCAGTATGATCGCTATATTATTTTACGCTTTTAACAAAAGCCGTGCTAACGAGCCGCAGAAAAATCATCATGTGCTCCGACGAGCTTGTGCGGGGCCCATTCTCGCACATGATGATTTTCTGCTCGTATCGTGCCATAAAAAAATTAGGCTAAAAGATTTTTTTCAATTTTCTGGGTAACCGATGTCTTGGCATTTTTTTACATTAGAATCGGGTAACCCATGTCTTGGCATTTGTGAACTATGGTCGAAAGGTTGTGGATTATCAAGCAGGTCATATCCCCGGTGCCGTTTTCATAGATCGAAAAGCAGTCTGGGATAAAGTAAACGGTATTTCAGGAATGTTGCCTTCCGTGGAAACTATGGAAGCAGAACTGGAGAAAGCAGGGATAAGCAACGACAGTACGGTTGTTATCTACGACGGTAGTGGAGGATTATGGGCTTCTCGCCTTTTTTGGGCATTAGAATATTTGGGGCATAGAAACGTTCATATTCTAAATGGGGGGTGGAACAAATGGCTACAGGAAAAACGTGCAGTTCAAATGGCATCACATGTGCCCCCACGAGGAAAATTTATTCCCCACGTTCAATATGAACTCCTCGCCACCGAAGATTGGATTCTGGGGAATTTGAGTAATCCGGATGTGCAAATTATTGATACACGATCTCCAAAGGAATATACCGGTGAAGATGTTCGGGCTGCACGTGGCGGCCATATTCCGGGAGCAGTTAATATCAACTGGATTTTAAATTTGAAAAGCGATGGTTCAAAAACTTTTGCCCTTGAAGAGGAGATGGTGGAATTATATGATTCCCAGAAAATTTTAAAGGATAAAACTATTGTCACGCTCTGCCAGACAGGTGTGCGGGGAACGCACACCTATTTCGTCCTCAAACTATTAGGATATTCTAAGGTTCGGGTTTATGATGGCTCTTGGGCTGAATGGGGCAATGATTGGGAAGCGCCAATAATAAAAGAAACGATCGACTCACCTAAATAAAGCCCTTTTGATTTGGGACAACAGAAATACTGACTATCAGAAAATTCAACATAACTCCAACATCTATGCACTTTTAGAGGCCGTAAAAAAGTTGTGATATCATCATTCCCAGATTTCAAGGGCAAAGTACAGGTTACTGCTATCTATCACCCTCTCAATCCTACCATAATAATTAACGTTTAAAAGAGGATATCATAAACAAGGGCAAATCAGTAATTCTAAATTTCCAAGCAAAATAAACATCAAAAACCTCAACACCATCCGATCTTCTTAAAACAGCAATATTGGCATCCCGGGCAGTCGGGAGCATTACCAGTTTGTTAATGAATTGCCCAGCTCTGGTTAATGAAAAAATATTAAGAAAGTGAAAAAAGTTCTGGACATTGCATTTGATAACCTGTATAGGACAATAAACTATTCTTATGGAGGACAGGAGATCAAATGCAATCAATATCTTCAGAAAAGTTTTGTGGTCAGATTGTTAAAAAAGAGCAACTGTTAGAAATAATAGAAATTATAGATACATTTCCCAATCTTAGCCGGACTGAACTGGCCCACACGGTCTGTGAATTATTTTCTTGGAAAAGGCCGACCGGGAAGCTAAAAGGCGTTGAATGTCGTCAATTTCTTGAACGCCTGGATGCAAATGGTGTTATCCATCTGCCTCTATGCAGAAAACAGTTTGTCAAAAAGTCTAAAACAAAGGTACCCCGAACTGATCAGTCCGATTCACAGGCAACTATTTCTGTAAAGCTACGAGAGCTAGCTCCCATATTGCTGACAAGGGTTGATAGTAAGCAACAAAGACAGCTTTGGTATGAATACGTTGATCGATATCATTACCTGGGGTATCAATTGCCTTTTGGAGCGCAGTTGCGCTATTTTATTAAAGCCGGTGCAACCCATGATATTCTTGGCTGCTTTCAATTTTCCAGTCCGGCCTGGAAGATGGCGCCACGGGACCGATGGATTGGTTGGAGCGATGAGCAACGAAAGGTCAAGTTACAAAAGATCATTAATAACAGCCGGTTTCTCATTTTTCCTTGGGTTGAGGTCAAAAACCTTGCCAGTTCGGCACTTGCGTTGGCTGCCAAGACCGTGCCGGATGATTGGCAACACTGCTACGGCTATCGCCCGGTTCTTATGGAAACATTGGTTGACCAAAAGCGATTCAAAGGCACTTGCTATAAGGCGGCCAACTGGATACACATTGGAAAAACGACGG
>JAIVWD010000254.1:0-5304 GCA_049190315.1 Deltaproteobacteria bacterium
TACGGGTGCGAGGTTTAGGACCCCCATAATCTCGCCCCCCTGAGTTTTTAAAATCAGGATTTTTCTCAAGCGCAAAATAGCGGCAATCTCTGATATCAGGGATACATTGAGTATTTCGAGGCTTAAAATTTGAGTCTAACGCCGGCACGAAGTGAAGCATCAGCGCTAACCTTTAGCGCTATTTGGGCAAAAGGGGGCGTTTTGCAAAGGTCTCTGTAAAAATACTTCTCTGATGTGCAGGTAAAGGAGCCGATATAATGTCAGACCGGATAAAACATATTCTATTCGTGTGTACAGGTAATATATGTAGAAGTCCATTTGCTGAAGGCTTGCTAAAAGAGCTTGTACAAAAAAAGGGACTTGATGATATTGTTGCTGATTCAGCGGGATTGCTTGCGCTTACCGGCAATAGTGCCACCGGCCTGGCTCAGAAAGTTGCGGCAGAATATGATGTTGATCTGTCCGGCCACACTGCAAAATCTGTTAAAGAAGATATTGTAGATAGAAGCGATCTCATACTGGTAATGGAAAAATCCCATGCAAAGAATCTTTTGGATGCCTTCCCAAAAGCTGAAGGCAAAGTTTTTTTAATCAGGCGCTTTGCTCGCTTTGGTTCTAACAATCGAGGTGTCGCAGATCCTTATGGGTTAAATTATGAGGCTTATCGTTTCTGCTTTTTAGATATTCAGGATTGCATTTCAGGTCTGGCGGAGCATTCATCTTTGAGCCTGTAAAAGTTAGGATTGCAGGGCAAAGGATTAATCTTGATGGCTGAAGGAACACTCTTTGCGGAACTTATTAAAAATTTAGATCAATTCGACCGCAAACTTATCTTTGTATTTGATGATCTTAGAGAAAAGCAGAATAGAATGACTCTTATTACTTCCAGGTTTGAGCTTTGCAGATTGTTACATCTTGAATATAATAGCGATAATATAAAAAAACTGGATTGGTCATTGCAGCGTTTAATGCAAACCAGGTTATTCTCGTCCGAGCCTGGGTCCGGGTTTTCAATTGCCACAAAGACAATTTCGGGAATAGATCAGGAAGAACAAACAGAGAAGCTGATAATTTCTTTAGGAAGACTTTTTTCTATTTAGGCCTTTTAGTCCATTGCATCAAGTACTTCAAACCCTTCCTTTTCAAGCGCTTTTTTTATAATATCGGTTTTGCAGACAGAGAGCCGGAAGTAATATGTTTTTTTGTTTGCGGGTTGGGCTGTCATGCCCACATTAATTATATCCCCTCCATTATCATTTATAATTTGCAGCGCTTTTTTGAATGCTCCGGGTTTTTTTCCTGTCACTACATCAATACGCGAGCTTGCGGTAAGCATTCCCATCATCTCAATAAAGGCTCTCAGGATATCTGTTCCGGTTATTATGCCTGCCAGTTTGCCGTTTTTCACAACCGGCATTCCACCGATTTTGTGCTTATATATGAGCTGGGCTGCAATTTCGATATCATCGTCCGGATGGACTGTAATAGGATTTTTTATAATCAGGTCCGAGAGCGTGACGCCTGCGACCATTGAGGGTATAAGTCCTTGTTTCAAATCTGCAAGCGTAACCAGGCCTGCAAGCATGTTTTTCTTTGCAACCACAGGCAGATGCCGGATTGAGTTGATTTTCATCAGCTCAATAGCCTCGTTTATGGAGGCATTTTCCGTTATTGTGATAGGCTTGGGAATCATTAAGGAATGTATTTTCATGGGGCTTTCCTTGAACTTGGTTGATAACTGCAAAGAGGTTCTTCTGCCAGAAAATCGCCGGTCGCTTCGTAAGCTCTTGCCCTGCAGCCACCGCAAACCTTTTTGAATTCACATTTTCCGCATTTCCCTTTTAATCTGTTAAAATCCCGTAAGGCTAAAAAGGTTTCTGAATTGTTCCAGATGTCTGCAAAAGATGTTTTTGTAACATCACCGCAGTTTACTTGAAGAAACCCGCAGGGTTGTACAATACCTATGTGCGAGATAAAACAAAATCCTGTTCCTCCAAGACATCCTCTGGTTACTGCATCAAGACCATGCGTTTTAAAACTAACTGATTTTCCTTCTTTTTTTGCTCTTTGCCTGAGTATTCTGTAGTAATGTGGAGCGCATGTGGCTTTTAATTGCAGAGGTGTTTTTTCCCTTTGATCATAAAACCAGTTAAGAGTACGTTCATATTCTTCTGACGATATTTCCTGGTCCAGAATATATTTGCCGCGGCCTGTCGGCACCAGAAGAAAAATATGGTGGGCTACTGCGCCAAGATTAACAGCCAGTTCCTGGATTGTTGGGATCTGATCCAGGTTTGCTTTTGTTATTGTTGTGTTTATTTGAAATTCTATTCCAGCATCTTTAGCCAGGTTTATGCCTCGAAGCGCACTTTCAAAGGCTCCGTCAACTCCCCTGAAGCTGTCATGGCTTTCTTTTGTGTCGCCATCCAGGCTTATACTTATTCTTTTTATGCCCGCATCCGCCATTTTTTTGGCAGATTGTTCTGTTATAAGCGTTCCGTTTGGAGCCATAACCATCCTCAGGCCCTTATCTGTACCGTAACGTGCTATTTCAAAAATGTCGGGCCTTAACAAAGGCTCTCCGCCTGTAAGTATGATTATGGGCTCCCCAACTTCTGCTATCTGATCAAGAAGCTGCAGAGAAGTTTTTGTGTCAAGCTCGTTGGTGTACGGGCCTTTTGTGGCTGAGGCACGGCAGTGTTTGCATGAAAGATTGCAGTTGCGTGTGGTTTCCCATGCAACAAGTCGAAGTGTAGATCCTTTGTTTTCGGCGTGCGGATGAGATTTCGGTGGAGACATATGATTGTTGTTCGTCATATAGTTTTTAACCTTATTAATTCTGTAAGCGTTCACGGAACGTCGAAATTAGAAATTTGGCCTTCATGCTTTTGTACTGTTTTTCCCAATTTCCAATTTCAAGTTTCAAGCCGTTAACGGCTACTTAATTCTTTGGCGGCATCAACAGCAAAATATGTAAGAATCATGTCGGCGCCGGCGCGCTTGATTGATGTTAATGTTTCCATCATAACCTTTTTGCCGTCTATCCACCCCATTTTTTCGGCGGCTTTAACCATTGCATACTCGCCGCTGACATTATATGCGGCAAGAGGAAGATCTATCTCTTCGCGGATGCGGCAGATAATATCAAGGTAGGGAAGAGCGGGTTTAATCATAATTATGTCTGCCCCTTCTTCTATATCCATTGTAACTTCCCTGATTGCTTCCAGAGAATTTGCAGGGTCCATCTGATATGTTCTTCGATCGCCAAATTTAGGGGCTGAATCCGCAGCATGGCGAAACGGCCCGTAATAAGCTGAGCAATACTTGGCCGCATATGACATGATTGGAACATTGCTGAAATCGTTTTCATCCAGAATATTTCGGATTTCAGCTACCCGGCCATCCATCATGTCTGATGGCGCAACCATATCTGCTCCTGCTTTTGCATGCGACAAAGCAGTTCTGGCAAGAAGGTCAAGAGTGGCATCGTTGTCTATGATTTGCCCTTCCACAATTCCACAGTGGCCGTGATTCGTGTACTGACATAAACATACGTCAGTTATTACAACAAGATCCGGTATCTTTTTTTTCAGAGCTGTTGTTGCCCTTTGAACGATACCATCATTTGCATAAGCGCTGGTTGCAAGAGGATCTTTCTTATCAGGTATTCCAAAAAGCATAACAGCAGGTATGCCCAGATTAAACGCTTCTCTGGCTGTTTTAACAAGATTGTCTATGGATAATTGATAGTGTCCGGTCATGGACTCGATGGGATTTTTAACTTTTTTGCCGCCTATTGCGAAAAGGGGAAGAATCAAGTCATCTACAGAAAGCGTGGTCTCACGAATCATTCGCCGGAAGGCTTTATTTTGTCTCAAACGTCTTGGCCTGTATTCTGGGAATAACATCAATTCGCTCCCTTGTAGATATTGGGTATTGGCTTATTAGCCTATGGCTTATCAGCTTACCAGCTTTTTTTGCTTTTACGCTATTTCTTCATCTGTAAGATAACATGCCGGATCCGGTGCAAAAGCATCGCCTGTTACGGCTTCGGCTCTCACCCTGAAGTTTCCTGCGCAAACATCCAGCCATCGGCATTTAGCACATCTACCCTTTACATACTTTTTTTTCTCTTTAAGCTTTTTCATTAAAGGTTCTGAGGTGTCTGTCCATATTTCGGAAAATGGTCTTTTCCGGACATTTCCGAAACTGTGATGTCGCCAGAACTGATCGGCGTAAACCTCTCCATCCCAGCTAATACATCCAATGCCCCGGCCGGAATTGTTTCCTTCATTCATTTTAAGAAGCTCAAGGACTTCTGCCGCGCGTTTCGGATCTTCTTTAAGCAACCTTAGATAGATGTATGGCCCGTCAGCATGATTATCAACAGTTAATATTTCTTTTTCCTTTCCCTTGTCATGGAGCTTTTTGGTAAGATCCATTATCATGTCAACTGCTTTTCTGGTTTCATCGTGAGTTAAATCTTCTTCCACAAGTTTTGACCCCCGGCCGGCATAGACAAGGTGATAAAAACATGCCCTTGGAATATCCATATCTTCAAGAAGTTTAAATATATTTTCGATTTCATCGACATTGAACTTATTGATGGTAAATCGAAGACCTACTTTTATTCCTGCATCCTGGCAGTTTTTAATGCCTTCTAAAGCTGCCCTGAAAGCGCCCTTAACACCTCTGAAACGGTCGTGGATTTTTTCCATTCCATCAAGGCTTATGCCCACATAGGAAAGGCCGATGTCCTTTAGTACACGAGCCATTTGCTGTGTTATCAAAGTTCCGTTTGTTGATATTACCGCCCGCATGCCTTTTTCAATGGCATATGCGGCAAGTTCGGGGAGATCCTTTCGTATCGTAGGCTCTCCGCCGGAAAGTAACAGCACAGGCACTTTGTACTGGGAGAGATCATCTATAAGGTTTTTACCCTGTTCGGTGGTAAGCTCGTTATCAAAAACCTGGTCCTTTGCGTGAGCGTAACAGTGAACACACTTTAAATTGCAACGTCTTGTAATGTTCCATACTATAACAGGCCGTTTATCTTTGGAAAACTGAAGCAGATGGGAAGGTAATTCTGATGACTTGCGTCCGTATCGGAGAGCATCCGACGGCTCGACCGTTCCACAATAAAGTTTTGATATACCAATCATTTTTTAATCTCTCTCAGTTAGTGCCTGAACGAAAACTGCTAATTTCCCCAATTTCTGCGTCAGGCTATGTTAGCTGATAAGCTGTTAAGCTGTTAAGCTGCTGAGCTGTTATAAGCTGTTATACCTTTTATCTTATCAGCTA
>JAIVWD010000255.1:0-5278 GCA_049190315.1 Deltaproteobacteria bacterium
TAGTCCCCCTCACATGACTTGATACCATCTCTAATAATATTAGGTAAAAGAGTATCAGCTCATATGAGGATATCTATAGTAAGAACAATTAGCCCCTCAGTTTTATCTTCTCCCATATCTTAATCTTTTTACTTCCTTCTCGGATCTTATTCTTCTGCAATAATCCAAATATACATTTTTGGCTTCATGGTAAAAAATACCATGAAGCCAATGATTAAATGCGCCAATTGCAGAAGAATGGTTCCTGCTAATCCTCGCGTAAAAAACCAAAATTACTGCAACAGGAAAGCCTGCCAGCGTGTCAGAAAAAACAAATGGAAACAGAGTAAAATAGCATCTGATCCGGATTATAAAAACGATCAAATAGATTATCATAAACAGTGGATTGAACAGCATCCCGGATATTATCAGAATTATCGAAAACAGAACCCGGATTATTGTGATCGAAACCGTGAATTACAGAAAAAACGGGATAAAAAACGCCGTTTGAAACAATCTTGCAAAAGAGACGCGTTAAAACTTTTTTCTGTAATTAAGCCGGGTAGATACAGGCTTATACCCTTCAATAAAAAAAGAGACGCGTTAGGAGGACAAATTGTTGTTATTCCAAGATGTTAAAGCTTTTTGTTAAATCCTTGCAAAAGGATACTCGATAGCCTTTGTCGAATTTTGGTTATAAGGTGGCCGGGAATGGAGGTAACAAATGATAAAGACAAAAATACTTTCTCCGGATCGAGTACGCAGGATAATCGGCAGCTTTGCATTTATTGAGCATAGATTTTTACGTGACGGATTTTGGGAGAGTCTCACCCATCGTGAACTGTTACTTTATCTGTTTCTTCTACTGGTGGCAGATCGGAATGGAGTTTCTTACTACAGTTGCGATAAAATTCATTCGCTTTTAAGAATTCCCATGGATGAATACCTGAATGCTCGGGATGCTTTAATTGATAACGACCTGATTGCATTTGACGGATATTTCTTTCAGGTGCTTTCGCTGCCGGAAAAACCCGTAAACCAACCTTTAAGACTTCTCAAATCTCAGCAGCAAATGGAAAAATATGATCCAGCCACGATATGTAATCTTATCGGCCAATCGCTTAAGGGAGACTGAACATGGTTAAGGCGCTATCTGTTGCTAAGCGATTAGAAAAAGCCGTCAGTGATTATTTGTTATGGATGATATCCAATGGATATGCCGACAGCACCTGTATGCGTTATGAGCAAGCATTGAAGCATTTTCTCTATTTTATAACCCAAATGGCACTTCCATGGGATGCTGTTTTTACTTTTGAAACGTTAAAAAGCTTTCAAAAAGAAAGCGGGCTTACCCATGCATCAAATCCGATAAGGGGACTTTCCCGATATCTATTTAAGCAAAACAAAATCCAGCGGCCTATAGAAAAACCGATTCAAAAATTGCCGGAAATCTATGAGGATTACCTGCTCTACTATGCAAAAATCAGGCAGGTTTATTATCTTCAGATTCTGCGAAGCCGAAGAACCCTGCAAGCGTTACATGATTATCTTGCAAGACATAATATTAAGCTGCCCAACATCCGCATTGAGCACATCGACGCTTTTTTGTCCGAGAGGAATGTGAATTTTACGCCGATAACGCGCCAGAATCAAAGATCCAATGTTCGACAATTTCTAAGATATCTGTATCACCAACGCAAGATATTAAAACGGAATTTAGCGCCGTTCATCGTCGGCGCTCCTTTATTTGCACAGGCCAAACCGCCGAGATTTTTACGGCCTGATGAAGTACATCGGTTGTTTGACAGTCTGTCGACTTGTTCCGCCAAGGCGCTTCGAACATCAGCCATGATTCACTTGGGCTATACTCTGGGTCTTCGTCCCAGGGAAATAAGTTTGACAACTCTGGATGACATAAGCTTTGGCCAGTGTGAAATTGACCTGCCAGACCGTAAAAGTAACAATCCTATCAAGCTTCCTTTGCCTGAACTTACGATCAAGGCCATCGCGGCTTATATTGTCGGCGCCAGAGCTAAAAGCAGATGGCGACGTCTTTTTTTAAGTCTTCGCGCTCCATATGAGCCGATCACGCCTGCTGCGGTCAGCAAGGATATCGGCCTTTGGATGCAAAAGGCGGGCTTGTCTTCATCGGCCTATTGGTTGCGGCATACATATGCACAGAACCTGCTTGAAGCCGGAGCATCGGTCTTTGAAATCAAACAGATGCTGGGCCACGACAGAATCCAGACTACCCAACGCTATATTCATATCCATACCAGGCTGATGCGAGAGGTGCTCTTTGATGATTCTTTTTAAAAGTTTTATGGCTTTACAACTTGAAGAATATATCGCTTATCGCAGGTCCCTTGGCTATACTGATAAAAGTTTAAGATCACAGCTTCGCTCCTTTGATCGATACCTTGTAGAAAAATCAGCGAATCAGACAAATCTTGAGCCCCGGTTTTTCCTTGAGTTAAGAAAAGAACTCAAGGGTGAGCCGCGGACAGTCAATGGTATTTTGTCAACGCTGCGCGGTCTTTTTCAATACCTGATACGCAAGGGGATTTATGAAGAAAACCCGTTAGTGGATATTCCTTTGTGTACGGAAAATGCTTATATCCCGTTTGTTTTTTCTTTGGATCAAATTGAGCAATTGCTCCTCGCTATTGACAAAAAGATACGTAAAAACCAGAAGTATTTCTTTAAAGATCTAACCGCCTATGCTGCTATCGTGCTGATGGCCCGATGCGGTATGAGAATCTCGGAGCCATTGAGGCTGCGACTTGAACACTATCGCAGCAGGGAAGGAACGCTTTATATTGAAAAAACCAAGTTCAGTAAAGACCGGTTGATACCGGTTCCAAAACCGGCAATCAATGAAATAAATAATTACCTCGCTGTTCGAAATACCTTTATAAAAGATCAAAACCCATATCTATTAGCCGGACAAAATGGCAAAAGACTGCCGAATAACAGAATTTATCCTGTTTTTCATCAGGCTGTTAAAGATATCGGTATAGATCAGCCCCGGCGGATTATAGCCAATACTACTTTTGGCGCTCCTGTCTGTCATAGTTTAAGGCATTCTTTTGCCATAAACACATTGAAACAAATTAAAGATCAGGGAAAATCGCCTCAATATGCCTTGCCGATCCTATCGGTTTATATGGGACATCGTAAGTATCAATATACAGCCGTATATCTTAAGGTGTTAGATGCAAAACACCGTCAGGGACTGGTCGACTTTGCCATATCAATGCAGGATAAGACATGAAGCTTACAATCTGCATACATCAATATTTTGATCAGTACCTGCCCCGCATCAAAGGAGCAAGTAATGAGACAATCGATTCTTACAGGGATGCATTTACGCTTTTTCTATCCTTTTCTGCTCAACATCTAAAAGTTGCAACAAAAGAACTTAAGATCGAAAATCTTACGCCGGATTTGATATTTGCCTTTCTTGATCATCTTGAAGATCATCGTAATAATGGTGCAAGAACCCGTAACAGCCGTTTGGCAGCTATCAGGTCTCTTTCTAAAATGATACGATTGATGTACCCTGAATATTGTGAAACAGCGGAACTGATGCTCAATATCCCGCAAAAGCGATACCGTAAACGGTTAATCGGTTACCTTACGCCCGATGAAATCCTTAAGGTTTTTCAATCGGTTGATCTCAAGAAAAAACAAGGCGTTCGCGACTATAGCATTTTGCACCTTCTTTACGACTCAGGCGCCCGTGCCAGTGAGATTGCAACGCTGGACATCGAATATCTTGATCCTGAAAAAAGAACGCTTGCGATTTTGGGAAAAGGCAATCGCTATCGTTTGATACAACTGTGGCCTAAAACAACAGAACTTGTTGTGTGCTATATCAAAAAGTATCGGGCAAAACCAAAACAGTTATACACCGACCGCTTGTTTATAAATCAACGCGGAGAAGAATTTACAAGACACGGCATTTATCGTATTTGTAAAAAGTATCTAACCCTGAGTGTCTCTGCCAAACGTCTCAAGGATCTGAGCCCCGCCCACAGCTTCAGACATTCTTGTGCAGTAAATATGCTCTCTTCCGGTGCGTCGCTTACTGAGATAAAAAACCATTTAGGACATGAAAAGCTTGAATCAACCATGGTCTATCTCAAACTGAATCTGTCCCGGAAAAGGCAGGTGCAGAAGAAGTTCATTAAATATGCCCAATCAATATTATCTGATGATCCCAAGATAGAAGAACTGATTGATTGGGAAAATAAAGAAGAAACTTTAAACTGGCTTGACAGTCTTTAAGGAGAACTTTATCATGAGCCAGATTGAAAGAGGTAGGTCTACGTATCAATTATTATGTTGTCAGTCTGTTTTGAGCAACGGGATAATCATGGACAACCTATTGTATTATAAGAATATTCTTAATGTCGAACCTTTTTTGCCAATAAACTTATATATTCAATAGGTTAGAGAGACTCGCAACATAAGGGTCAAAGCTTGAATTGTGAATTAAATTTTCCTTTAAACTCCGATTCCTTCCAGATGCCTTGATTAAAAGAGGTACTCAATTGGTTATGTGATTTCCTGTATTGTTGGGCACAAAATTGATTTTTATCTTGTATCCAACAGCCTTGGCATATTTTTCAATTGTTGAAAGTTTTGGGGACATTTTGGAATTTACACTTTCTAATCGAGATATATTGCTTTTTTTAGTGTGCAACAGCTCAGCAAGCTTTTCTTGCGTCAGGCCCGCCCTTTTCCTGAGCCTAATCATTTCTTTTCTGAGCTCATATGCAGCAAAAAGACATTCATATTCGTCTCTGACATGCGGATTCCGCAACGCCTTTTCTTTAAATGTTGTAAATGTAGAACGTGTCATCTTTTCACCTCTTTCATACGCTTGATGGCAATATCTAAATCTTTTTTTGGAGTCTTTTGTGATTTCTTGACAAATGAATGAAGGATTATAATTTCTCTCCCCTTTACAGTGCAAAAAAGAGAACGACCTATTCCTTCTTTGCCTTTGGATCGTATTTCAAAAAGTCCATGACCCATCGGCGCTGTATAAGGCATTCCCAACGATGGACCAAACTCTTCTATCATTTCAATAATATGCAACAGGTTTGCCAAAATGCCTTTTGGGAATGAAAGAGTCTTGTTTTCCACTTTTTCACTGTAAAATGTTACATGCCATTCCATAATCTATTTGTTATCATACAGGATAACATTGTCAATAATTGTTTGCGATTTAACTAAAATTGGAACATCACAATACAAAAATAATTTAATTGTAAGGCGTTGGCAGTGAAAA
>JAIVWD010000256.1:0-5275 GCA_049190315.1 Deltaproteobacteria bacterium
TCCTCGAATCTGGCACCGATAATCTGGACACCTACCGGAAGGCCTGATTCGCTCAGTCCAAATATAGTAGAAAGCTATCTGATCGCGAAGGGGATTGCTAATTCAAGTATAACTGCTATTGGATTTGGTTCAGATAGGCCATTAGGTGACAATAAAACTCGGGAAGGAAGACTGAAAAACCGTCGAGTTGAGATTAAGGTCAAAACAAGATCCAATGGGATCCGACTCAAATTTGACAGAAGCAAAACCTGACAGCTTGCCAATTTCTTTAATTCGACAGTTTGGAAATTATAGCCTCATTGCTTCAACCGATTTGTGTATTTTAAGCGGTTCATATGCTAAATTTTTATCATTTTCCTTTTCCTTAAAAACTATACTTTTTATTAAAGGGGCTAATTTCATGGGATCATGACGTGCGATTTCGGCCGAAGTATCCAAAAAATCTCCATCATAGATAATTCGATCACCTATCCAGTTCTCAGATTTTTCTAATTCAACAAACGCTGCTTTTTCATCTAAGTACTTTTTCAGAAGGCGTTTGCCTGGTCTTCTTATATTATAAATAATGCCATCAACTTGCCGGTTAAGACAATCTTCAAGTATTCTAACAAAATCATATCCTCTAAAGTCATGAGTTTCACCAAATTTGGTCATTATGTTTAAAGTGAATATGATCTTTGCACTTGCTTTTTGGATTTCTTCTTTAATTCCTGGAACAATGAGACTTGCAATAATACTCGTAAAAAGGTCTCCGGGACTGATAAAGATATAATCCGAACTTTTTATTGCTTCAATTACAGGGGGATAAACAGAAATAGAATCGTTATAGTGGGGTACTAAAAACATATTTTTAATGTTTTCCCTCTGTTCACCTTTTGGTATATCAATCGCCGATTCACCATAAATCCGCCTTCCATCGGAAAGCTCAGCAACAAGTGTTGCTTTATCTATCGTCGCGGGCAAAACGGTGCCATCAAGTTCAAGAATTTCAGATAAAGTTTTTATAGCTGCTGGAAAACTGCCTGTATAGCGAGAAAGCATCGTAAGCAGCATGTTTCCCGCATTGTGTCCCTGCAATCTTCCATTTCCGTTAAGCCTCTTTAGCAGGATTCTTTGTGCAGCGTCACGAAGGGGGGATAGCGCAACAATACACTTTAGGGCATCACCAGGAGGTAAAATACCCAGTTCGTCTCTGAGACGGCCGGTGCTTCCGCCGTTATCTGTCATGGATACTACCGCTGTGATATTAATATCTTTTAAATATCTTAAGGATGATAAGAGTGCGAATTGTCCGCTGCCTCCACCAATAGTCAAAATTTTATGTGGTTTATTTTTCATATAATTGCAATCTATAGAATATTATTGATTATTTTACTAATTATTCGGAGCGACAAAAAAATCATGTGGATAGGGACATGAACAATCTAAATTCAATTAAAGTATAATGCCCAATATTATTATCGGCTTTTATGGGAAATTCTTAAAATTATTCTTCAACAACTAAATCAACACAAAAGGGGATGAAAAACATTTACGAAAAGTTGGAGAGGTATTTGGATTAATGACCAAATCTACTTGGCGGGTGATCCTCCGGTACCAGCACGTCTGTACCATAGCCACAATGTATTCTCATCGACCAGCTTTGAGTACACTCTATCCAAATCCATAAAGCTGGTTATCGGGACCCCATACTTCTATGACTCCGGTCATAGAATAATCGGCCCCAACCGGTCTGAAATTGCCTTGACTCGTCATATTTGCTTTTACAAATTCTTTCAGTTTCTCACCGCCGGGCTCAAATTGTTGCCAATTTGTAACATTCACCCGACCCGAAACTTTCACAAGCTCATAATTTTTCTGGATTCCTAAGATGGCTTAAGGACCATTTGCGTAGCCGGTCGAAAAGTAGTTGTAATTTGAAACATATTCAAGTTTTTAACAAAAATTGCCGATACTTATTAAGATCTAAAATACCTGGATTATACACGAAAATTGTGGCGTAGCCTAATTATATTATAGTTTAATGACCGGAAGATCCACGTTATAAAATTGCAACCATTTACCATTACTTTAAGAAAATCATGACGACCCTAACTTTAGGTGATATCCAGCTTAGTCTTTGGACGCTTTCATTTCCGGCGGAGATCGAGCGAGATTACAAAGAGGACTATTTTAGAAAATCAATTAAACATGTCCGCATTGCCATGCTGCTTGCATTAACTTTTTTTGCAGTGTTCGGGATATTGGATTCATGGTTGGTTCCGGATGTCAAGGCCAAATTATGGTTTATCCGCTATGTAATTTATTGCCCCTCAATTTTTGCTATCTATCTTTTTTCGTTTTCAAAGCATTTTCAACAATATATGCAGTTATGTATTGCCCTGGCCGTATTGCTTGCGGGCCTGGCTATCATTGCAATGATTCTTATCGCACCAACTCCGGGAAATTACTCCTATTACGCTGGCTTAATACTTGTGTTTATCTTCGGTTATACGTTTTTCAAGCTTCAGGTCTTATGGGCGACAATAGTTGGCTGGATGATCGTCATTTTCTACGAAATTGCAGCTATCGGGTTAATAAACACCCCGGTCCCAATTTTAATTAGCAATAATTTTTTCTTTCTTACGGGAAATTTATTTGGAATGTTTGCCTGTTATTCAATCGATCTGTACTCGCGCCGAGATTTCATGCAGGCTCGCATTATCGAGACCGAAAAGAAAAAAGTACATCAAGCAAATCGAGAACTGGGGGATCGAGTCGAAAAGCGAACGGCCATGTTAGTGAAGGCAAATACAAACCTGAAACAGGAAATCATTGATCGAAAGCAGGCCGAGGATGATCTGCGAGAGAATGAGGAAAAGTACCGGAACATTCTTGAAAATATGGAAGAAGCCTATTACTTAAATGTTAAACGAAATCCATCTAAAATCCCGGTAAGCCGCATAACACAAGGCGTTTACTGGTGCTACGGCCATTGAGAGCCTTCTGGATATACGCTTTCAATCGTTGTGTACCTTTAGCTTGTGTCAGGAGTTGGTTCACCGCAGACAATCCCTTGTTCTCAATGATCTTGTTAACCATTAATTGTTTTTCCGCCATTGATTTCACCCCTATAGCAAATCCCGGTGGAGACGAATTCAATAGAATGTAGGCACAATAAACCCAGTGAACATGTGACATGACAGAACTGAAATACTTTGCCGATACATCTTCAAATCCCAGAAACATTTTTATTTCTTTATGAAATATTTCGATTGCCCATCGAAGCCGATAGCCAATGACGATCTGTCTGGGGGTTGCCTTCAAGTCATTGCATGCGAGGTGTTTTCTTTTTCCATTATTGGATTTTGTTTTGAATTGCGAACAAATCAGTTGAGCTTTTCCGAAGTTCTTAAGGTAGCCTGTGATCTGTCTGACGCGGAACTCCATCCGCTTGTTTTTTCCACCATTCTTTGGTGCTCGAATGGTTCTCCACCCGGTTTTGCGATTATTTTTGAAGGTTACGGTTACTGATTTCCAGTCTTCTGTTTTCTTGGTACTGCGATATAGTTTTTCAGTTTTTACGCCTCTTGTTGATTTTAAAGCGATGATGAATTTCCAATGCTTGGCTGCTATTGCTTTTTGAATTTTTTGATCATCATAACCACTGTCAGCAAGGACAACAACCTTTTCAGGCGCATGGGCTCCGATATATTCTTCAAGTGATAACTGACTAAGGTATTGGGCTACTCGTGTGTTTTCAGTTTGGTATTCAATACCGTTTTGTTTGCAATATTTTTTAGTATAAAAAGCAATTGGAGGCAACGGAATCACTTTATCATTAATCTGTAGAACAATGTTTGTCCATTGGTGACCGACAACAAATCCTTTACCGTGATTAAAACGTTTAGAATTGTCAGTGTGTAAGCTTGATCGATTAAGAAATGTGGCGTCGACAGAGATTGCAATATTCCATGGAAGTTTGCCGGTAGACAATCCTTTATTTATTTTAGAAAATTGACGAGCTTGTTTTTTTGACAATTCGTGCAGCGTATAGACAGCTTTATCCGGGTTATTCTTTAAAAAAGAATGAAATCTGGATTTGGATGAGTCTGAAAATCTTGCGGCGGCTGTTAGGGTATGTGTTCTTGAAGAAGCCATAAGAAAAATAAGATACAGAGTAATAGCGGGTTTAAGCCGTTTTGAAACTTTAATCTGATTTGAAATCCAGTTTGAAAATTTACTGTAATTCACAAGTCACCTCCGTGCAGTATTAATTGACTGCCGGAGGACTCCGTAAGATACTGTAATTACAATAAAAAGTCTAGAACTATTTTAACCTATTGTTATCATTCAATAATTGACATTGTTTTGAAATTTTGATATATGATTATTAGCCTCCCTGATAAAAACAACTTCGCTGTAACCAACCAGCGTTGCTTAAAATTGCGTGGATACGCACAGGGAGGCTATTTTTTTGATAAATTCGCGGAAATCAGGCCTCCACAAGCGCATCTTCCTTTAAGTGCCGAATTGATAGGAGTCCACAGCGATTAGATTGAATTTCATTTAACATTTAAGTTATAGCGACCCGGATTCCCTGGATAAAAAAACAGACAGCCAAGTTTGCCGGCCAGGAAAGGCAGGTGCCGCGTGACTATGTTTCCGGAGAAAGCCATTATTTCTGGGGCCGGCGCTATCTGCTGGAAGTGGTGCATGAAAACAGGCCAATGCAGGTCACTCTAAAAGGCAAGAATAAAATTATTTTACAAGTACCGCCCGATTATCCTACGCCGAAGCGCGAGGAAGTGATGATGAAATGGTACCGGAAAGAGCTGCGCCAGGAGGCGGCTGAGCAGTTCGCAGCCGGAGGGCGAGAGGAAAGGGCTGCCGACGAGAGAGCCGAGATCGACGTGCTCGAGGTCTACTTGCCCCAGATGCTTTCTGGTGACGAGTTGGCTACAGCGGTCGATGAGGTGATTGGCGAGCTGGGCGCGAGCAGCATGGCCGACATGGGCAACGTGATGGGGTCGCTGATGGAGCGATACCGTGGCAAGATCGACGGTCGTGCGGCCAGCGAGGCCGTCAGGGAGAGGCTCTCGACGTAGTTCAGCGCGGGTATAGCTCACGTCGGGTAGTGCAGTAGCTCACTTCGCGTCGTATCCTGGCTAGGTCTTCGCATAGGTGGCCACATGAGTTACCCTTGCGGCGATTCGATAACTCCCCTTGGGCGTCTTTCCCCAATCGCAGGGCGGCCGACGATCACCGCCGGTGGGATCGCCCCCCGTATCACGTC
>JAIVWD010000257.1:0-5271 GCA_049190315.1 Deltaproteobacteria bacterium
CTCACGTTTCAGGCATGACACTGATCCTGTGGAAGAAGGATGCACATGTTATACCTGCCGTAATTACTCAAGAGCCTATTTGCGCCACTTGTACATGGCAAAAGAGCTGCTTTCCTATCGTTTGAATACAATTCATAATATTCATTATTATACAAGCCTCATGAAAAAAATACGGGAAGCAATATTAAAGGATGAGTTTGCAACTTTTAGAAAAGATTTTTATAATAGCATTAAATAAAAACTGAATTTTAAAAAATGCCCACAATACTTACAATATCAGGATGGAGATTATTTTTCTATGCCAATGAAGGAAATGAACCTATCCATCTTCATTGTCGTAAGGCAGATATGGAATGTAAAATTTGGTTGGATCGTGAAAATTTTGATCTTGAAGAAGCTTTTGTTTACAATATGTCCACAAAAGACAAAAGGCAAATCAGGAAAATAATCTACGAACATTTTGAATATATTGAAGAACAATGGGATAAGTTTCAGCGGAGACGTAAACAATGAAAAAATACCATCATATAAGCAGCCTTGAATTTAAAGGTGATTTCCTGATGTTAATCATTGATGGAAAAAAGAAAAACTTTACATTGAAGAAAATATCATCTTCTCTTGAAAAAGCTACGGATGAAGAAAGAAATACTTTTGAGATTTCTCCTTCAGGATATGGTATCCATTGGCCTTTGTTAGATGAAGATATTTCTATAGACGGTCTGCTTGGGATTATCCATACTCCGCAATTGAAGAGAAAAATTGCATAACAATCGCATGTTCGTGCCGACACCCAAGTATGAAGGTCGTTATTGATAATTCAGTGTAATTCCGTGAAGATCCGTGGTAAGCTACTATAAAAATAATAATTAAGGAGAATAATATAATGATAAAAGAAAAAGTCTTGGAAATTATGGAAAAAATAAGGCCTTCGCTTCAGTCTCATGGAGGAGATGCGGAACTTGTTGATGTGGTTGACGGCGTGGTTAAATTGCGCTTGAAAGGCGCCTGTTCAGGATGCCCGATGTCGCAAATGACAATTAAAGACGGAATCGAAAAAATTATGAAAAAGGCACTCCCGGAAATCAAGTCTGTTGAATCCGTGGACTAACCGTGAACGGTTTACGGTTCACGGTTTACGGTTCACGGAGTAATGGACACCGATTCCAACACTCTACTATATGTCGTACCATGAAAAGGATTTACCATAGTTTCTTGTCAGCACCTATGGGGTGCCATGGACAAACTTGTTTGTCCGTGCAAATAACGTCGATACAAAGTAACAACCGAGAACAACTGTTCGGTATTTCAATGATTGAGGTCACGTGCATTTTTTAAAATTCTTCTGCAGAAAAGGGGCACGGACAAACAAGTTTGTCCATGGCACCCGTCGGTGTGAACCGACAACTGTGAACCGTTAACCGACAACCGTGAACTATCTTATAAGGATATCGTTATTATGACGATTGCAAAAAAGATTGAGGCAACGCTGTCCGAATCTTCATGGATACGCAAAATGTTTGAAGAAGGAGCGCGCCTCAGGGCAGAGCATGGCGCAGCCAATGTATATGACTTCAGCCTTGGCAACCCAAACCTTAAGCCTCCGGAAAAATTCAGAGATAGCCTGATAGATGCCGCCAACTCCACTGTAAAGGGGAATCACGCTTATATGCCCAACGTTGGTTTTCCTTATGTTCGCAAATCGGTGGCCGCCTATGTTTCAGTGGAACAGCAGGCAGAGGTCTCTGAAAAAGAAATAATAATGACCTGCGGCGCAGCAGGGGCTCTTAATGTTATTCTTAAAACAATATTAGATCCCGGCGATGAGGTTATTACTCCATCCCCTTATTTTGTTGAATACAAGTTTTATGCTGATAATCATGGCGGAATATTAAAGACAGTGCCGACAAAGCCTGATTTCAGTCTGGATATAACTGCAATTTCATCTGCCATTAATAATAAAACAAAAGCAGTGCTCATAAATTCTCCGAACAATCCGACAGGGCAAATATACAGCAAAGAAAGTCTGATTGAACTCGGGACTGTATTAAATGACAAAGGGAAAAAATCAGGCAGAACTATTTATCTTATTTCCGATGAGCCATACCGTAAAATCGTCTATGATGGAATCAAAGTCCCAAGTATATTTAACTGCTATAGAGAAAGCATAATTGCCACTTCTTATTCCAAGGATATCTCCATACCCGGTGAGCGCATAGGATATATTGCAGTTAATCCTGATGCTGCATTTAAAGAAAATCTCATTAACGGGATGGCTCTGGCCAATAGAATTCTTGGATTTGTTAACGCTCCTGCTCTTATGCAGCGGATAATAGCTTCAATACAGGGAGCAAGCGTTGATATATCTGAATATCAAAGAAAAAGAGATATTCTATGTAATAACCTTGCGGAATGCGGTTACGAATTTGTCAGGCCATCCGGAGCCTTTTATCTCTTTCCGAAATCTCCTGTGCCTGACGACGTAAAATTTGTGAAAGCTCTGCAGGATGAATTGATTCTTGTAGTGCCGGGCAGCGGTTTTGGCTGCCCTGGTCATTTTAGAATAGCTTTTTGTGTGGATGATGATACTATTATAAACTCGATTCCAGGGTTCAAGAGGGCAAAGGAAATATAATAATGGGCATAGTGGAAGATAAGATAAAAGATCTAAAGGACCGGGAAGCAAAGGTCCTGGGAATGGGCGGCGAAAAAATGGTTGCAAAACAGCACGAAAAAGGAAAGCTGACCGCCCGTGAACGATTAAACCTTTTATTTGATACAGGAACATTTCGGGAAATCGACATGTTCGTAAAACACCGGTGTGTGAATTTCGGCATGGAAAAAACCGAAATTCCATCAGACGGAGTTGTAACCGGCCACGGCCTTGTTGAAGGCAGGCCTGTATTCGCATTTTCCCAGGATTTTACCTCCAGAGCCGGAACTCTCGGCGAAATGCACGCAAAAAAAATCTGCAAGGTTATGGATCTTGCATTAAAGGCCGGAGTGCCTTTTGTCGGCATAAATGATTCCGGTGGAGCAAGGATACAGGAAGGAATTGATGCGCTTTCCGGTTTTGGAGAGATCTTTTTCCGCAACTCTGCATGCTCCGGAGTTATTCCACAAATCTCAGCAATAATGGGACCGACCGCAGGTGGAGCAGTCTATTCACCAGCCATGACCGACTGGATATTCATGGTTAAAAAAAGCAGCTACATGTTTATTACCGGCCCGGAAGTTATCAAGGCTGTAACAGGAGAACAAATTTCCCTTGAAGACCTCGGAGGAGCCATGACGCACAATGAAAAAAGCGGTGTGGCTCACTTTGCCTGTGAAAACGATGAAGATGCTGTAAACCAGATAAAAAGACTCCTGTCATATCTGCCTTCAAACAATATGGAAGATCCGCCCGACATTGATCCGGAAGATGATCCAAAGCGCATAGAACCGGCACTGGATACAATCATTCCGGACAACCCAAGCCAGTCTTATGACATGAAGGATGTGATACGTTCAATTGTTGACAAGGGAGAATTTTTTGAGCCTCATGAGTTCTTTGCCGCCAATATAATCGTATGTTTTGCAAGGCTTAATGGGAAAAGTATAGGAATCATCGCAAATCAGCCCATGGTTCTTGCCGGATGCCTGGAGATTAATGCATCTGACAAAGCCACACGTTTTATCCGCTTCTGCGATTCTTTTAATATTCCTATTCTTACAATCGCTGATGTCCCGGGTTATATGCCTGGAAGCCAGCAGGAATGGGGAGGAATTATTCGCCACGGTGCAAAGCTCCTCTGGTGCTATTCAGAGGCAACCGTGCCCAAAATGCTTCTAATCACCAGAAAAGACTACGGTGGCGCCTATATTGCAATGTCATCCAAACATCTGGGGGCAGACATGGCTTTTGCCTGGCCAAGTGCACAAATTGCGGTAATGGGAGCAGAAGGTGCCGCCAATATAATACACAGAAAAGAAATTAAAGGGAGTGATGATCCTGTTGCAAAGCGAAAAGAAAAAATCAAGGAATATGAGGAACTTTTTTCAAATCCTTATTGTGCGGCAAGCAGGGGCTATATTGACGCTGTTATTGTTCCAAGCGAAACAAGGCCCCGCCTGATCGATGCTCTGGAGATAATGTGCAGCAAAAAGGAGTTCAGACCACCTAAAAAACATGGGAATATTCCTGTGTAGGGGCTGAATGAAAAGTATTTTTTTCAATACTGGCAATTGTTTCAGCTTATTTACCTATGTGAAGATTTGTGAAAAAGGTATTAGATATTGGGTATTGGCTGAATTCTGTTATCTGTTTGATTTTTGATGGAGACATTGACTTGGCACTTCTCGATATTGTTTTGTCTGATACTGAAGAAAATTTTGGAGGGCAAATAGAAAATTATTTGGAGAGATAAAAATGTTACAACAAACGCAGGAAAAAATATTTTCAAGCCTTAAAATTTCAAAAGACCAACTACTGAATGAGGTATCAGTACTTTTGGTTAAACAGCAATTATCAGAATATTTAATGGAAATTGAGTATCTGGAAAATAAGTATAATAAGAAATTTGAAAAATTTGATCATGATTTTAGAAATCAGAAAGCCTCGTATGAAATGGAAAATGACTGGATGAAATGGAAATTTGCGGTTGAAAGCCGAGATTATTGGCAAAATATTCTGGAATAAAAAAACTTATGATACTCGATATTATTGAAAAATATTCAGAAGTTATACTAAGTTATGATATTCAAAATTTTAAAATTGTTGGTACATCTTATCATTTATCATGTAATATCAAAATGACGAATAAATCTCAGCTTTTTGTCAAAGATTATCTTTTTTTGGATGGTTATAGAAAGTACTCATTTCATTGGCAAGACGAGAATGGCGATTGTATTTTTCGATGGGACAATGCGCCTCACCATCAAGATGTTGTTACTTTTCCGTATCATAAACATATTGGAAAGGAAGAGAATATTAAAGAATCACAACCCATGAAATTAGAAATTGTTATGGAATATATCAGCAGTCAGATTCGAAAAATGACTTAACTAATAAGCAACGAAACCGCTTAACAATCGGATTCAGTGGTAGGATTCGCCTGAACATGAGTTTCCGTTCAGGCACTATTTATCACGGAGGGTAAATGTGGATGAAAATAATAAGAAGTTAGTAGCTGCAACATCGGCAGTATTAAGATATATACAACAAGAAGAAGAAATATATACGCAGCCATGTCCGGCAGCCGCTCACGCCCCTTCAGTTAAACTCAGGCTGTG
>JAIVWD010000258.1:0-5268 GCA_049190315.1 Deltaproteobacteria bacterium
GTTATCTGTGTTGCGGAAAATATTAATATAATGTCTAAAACAATCGGGCCGGCAATGAAGGAGAGAAATCCCAAGCCTGTTCAGGATATGGCTCGTGTACTGACAGAAAATGGTGCAGACTATCTTGATTTGAATATAGGCCCGGCCCGCAAGGGCGGTGATGAGATGATGGACTGGCTGGTAAAAACAGTCCAGGAGGTTAGCGATCTTCCTCTTTCTCTTGATACGACAAATTTAGTCGCTATGGAAGCTGGATTAAAGGCAAATACAAAAGCAAAGCCATTGATGAATTCTGTTTCATTACAGCCTGAAAGGTTGGAAAAGGGTATTCCAATGGTTACTCAATATAAAGCGGACGTTATAGGACTGCTCTGGGGCAAGGAAGGAATGCCCAGGGATGCTAATGAGCGGGCTGCCATGGCGGTCGATTTTATCTATCAGGCAAATGAGGCTGGAATTCCCACCTCAGATATCTGGATCGATCCTATTGCTACTCCAATATCTGTTGATGTTAATCAGGTTTTGTCCGGTCTGGAATTCATGAGCATGTTAGGGGAAATTGTACCTGAAGCCAAATCCATTGTAGGGCTTTCCAATATTTCCAATGGTGCTCCTGAAGATCTTCGTCCCTACCTGAACCGTACATACATGATAATGCTCATGAAACATGGTCTCTATTCTGCGATTGTCGATGGGTATGACAAGGAATTATTGAGCATTGCCAAGGGAGAAAGACCTGAACATGTGAAATTGGTACATGATATCATGGATGGAAACGAACCCGACCCTGCTTCCTTAGACCAAAAAGAGCTGGAGCATTATAAAACAACGCGCGTTCTCATGGGCAAGGTTCTTTTTTCAAATTCATGGCTAACCACTTAGAATTGAATATTGACGATTGAATATTGAATATTAAGGATACAGATTAATCGACAATCTTCGATATTCGGCATCTTTCATTTACCAGTTTGCATTTAACAGGAGGCAGAGCCTGGGAACGAAAAGTAAGTAACTTTGCCTTATCAATTAGCACGCCGAAGGCGTACCACTAATTTTCAATTTTCAATAGTCAGTTTTCAATCATAAAAATGTCTAAGCTTGAAATAACGATTGACGGCCAAACATTATGGGTTGATCCCGGCACAACAATTTTAGAAGCTGCAAATGCGGCAGGGGTCATTATTCCAACGCTATGTTATGTGCCGACAAAGACGGTCGAACATCCCTGCGGTATATGTGTGGTCGAAGTCGATGGCAGAGAGGATTTATTGCCGGCCTGCTCCACTCCTGTGGAAGACGGCATGAAAGTTGCCTCTCGAAGTGACCGCGTTATAGAGTCAAGACAGCGCGTTTTAACAAGCATGCTGTCAAGGCATTACGGCGATTGCATTGCGCCATGTTCTCAGACTTGTCCAGCCCATATCAATATTCAGGGATATCTCAGCCTGATTGCACGTGGTGAGTTTATTGAAGCTCTGAAACTTATCAAAGAGAAGAACCCCCTTCCACTTTCCATAGGCAGGGTATGCCCGCATTTTTGTGAATCAAGATGCCGCCGCATCCTTGTTGAAGAGTTCATAGGTATAAATCATTTAAAACGCTTTGTGGCGGATTATGCTATTCAACATAAGGATGCTGATGTCATCCCGCCTGCTCCTTCTTCCGAGCATAGAGTCGCTGTGATAGGAGGAGGTCCTGCCGGGCTTTCCGCTGCTTATTATCTTTCACAAATGGGTCACTGTGTAACCATATTCGAGGCCATGCCGCAACTTGGAGGCATGCTTCGTTACGGCATACCTGAATTTCGTCTTCCCAAAAAGATAGTTGATCAGGAAATAGAGAGCATACTCAGAGCAGGGGTGAATACCAGAATGGGGCGGAGGCTGGGAGTTGACTTCACTATTAAAAGCCTTAAAGAGGAAGGTTTTGAGGCTATTTTCCTGGGTATAGGCGCATGGAAAAAACAGCAATCAGACATTGAAGGAGAGGAACTGGATGGAGTGCTTTCAGGCTCTGATTTTCTTCTGAAGGTAAGCCTTGGGCAGGCTCCTGTAATAGGTAAAAGGGTCGCAGTCATAGGCGGCGGCGATGCGGCTGTTGATACAGCCAGGACTTGCGTGAGGATGGTGGACGTAGATGAAGTTGTTGTTATATATCAGCGTTCAATGATGGAGATGCCTGCAATTCACAGAGAAGTCAAGGAAGCTGAAAAAGAGGGCGTTAATTTTATTTATATGACAGGCCTTTCAAAAATCAGCAGGGAAAAGAACTTTCTTAAGCTTGAAACAGTCAGAATGAAATTGAGTGAGCCTGATGAGAAAGGGAGACGTCTTCCCATTCCTTTTTTAGGCTCAGAACAAATTCGTGAAGCAGATACTGTAATTCTGGCGCCCGGACAGGTTCCTGACCTTTCATGGATGGAATTGCCGGATGAAAATATAAAACCTCATGTTCTTCCGGGCGGAACCGTTATTTCCAGCCCTCAGACATTTCAAACTTCAGAAAAAGGGGTTTTTGCAGGGGGGGACGTTGTCCGTGGCCCAAGAACAGTTATCCAGGCTGTTACCGGCGGCAGAAAGGCAGCCAAGGCGATTCATGCATATCTTACCGACACGCCTTTGCCCTCTCCGAAACGCCAGATTAATTTTACTAAGGGTAAAAAGTTTGAAGATGTTGATTTGCATAATTTCGAGAATATTACCCTTCGTTTAGGGGAAAAGATGCCGGTCAGGGCGCCGGAAAGGCGTACAAGGGATTTTGACGAAATAGAACTGGGATTTACCGAGGAAACAGCCTTTCGTGAGTCTAAAAGGTGCTTGCAATGCGGATGCGTGGCTCTTAATAAATGTGAATTACGCGACTTGTCCATCGAATACGGGGTTAGATTTCCGGTTTCAAAAATGCTCAAGCGCCGTCAGTATGCGATAGACAGCAGCCACCCCTTTATTGTTATTGATCCGAACAAGTGTATATTTTGCCAGCGCTGCGAGAATAGCTGTGAATATGAAGCCCTTGAGCTGGAAGGAAAAGAGTTTGAAGAGGACGGGTTCCCCGGCATTGTTTCTATTAGAATTAATGACAAATGTGTTTCCTGTGGAGCCTGCGTTGACAACTGTCCAACCGGTGCTCTTGTGAAAGAAAATGTTACCCTGCCTGTTGCTGCAAACGAAATCAAGAAGATTAAAACAGTTTGTCCTTTTTGCGGCTGTGGATGTTCTATTATTTTGAATATTAAAGGCCAGACGATTGTCGAAGTTACTACAGATGTAAACGATAGTCCCAATTTCGGAAATGTATGCGTCAAGGGCAGATTCGGAAGCGAGTTCGTCCGTCACCCTGATCGGCTTAAGACTCCGCTTGTAAGAAAAGGGGAATATTTCTGGGAGGTGAGCTGGGAAAAGGCGATTTCGCTGATTGCCCGGAAATTTTTGGAGATAAAGGCCAAATTCGGCCCTGATAGTCTGGCTGGTTTGAGTTCGGCAAAGTGTACGAATGAAGAGAATTTCCTCATGCAGAAATTTATGCGCGCAGTGGTTGGTACAAACAATGTGGACCACTGCGCCCGTCTCTGACATGCTCCCACTGTGGCCGGGCTGGCCGCATCGTTTGGAAGCGGGGCAATGACCAACTCTATAGCCGATTTTAGAAAGGCTGATGTTATCCTCTTGACAGGGACTAATTCTACCGAAAACTATCCTGTCATAGCTCTTAATATGAAAAAGGCTATAATTGAGAACAAGACAAAACTGATAGTTGTTGACCCCCGTGAAATCGAGATGGTGAAATATGCTGAAATCTGGCTGCGCCCCAAACCCGGGACAGACGTGGTCTGGTTAAACGGAATGATGTATGTCATCATAGAAGAAGATCTGTATGATGCCTCTTATGTGGCGGAAAGAACCGAGAATTTTATGGCCCTGAAAGAGACGGTGATGAAATACAACCCTGAATTTGTTGAAAGACTCACCGGCATACCTCCCGAAGATCTTAAAAAAGCGGCACGTATTTATGCTCAAGCCCAAAACGGCTCTATTGCATATGCTATGGGTATAACACAGCATGCGTTTGGGACTAATAATGTTAAGTCAATAGCAAATCTGGCCATGTTATGCGGTAACGTCGGGATCGAAGGAGGAGGAGTTAATCCTTTACGCGGCCAGAATAATGTGCAGGGAGCCTGCGATATGGGCGCTCTCCCCAATGTTTTTCCCGGCTACCAAAGCGTTTCTGAACGGAAGAATATTAAAAAATTCAAAAAGGCCTGGGGCGTTAAGCTTTCTTCAAAACCAGGTCTTGCTGTAACGGATATGTGGTCTGCCGTTCTTAAGGAAGAGTTAAAAGGTATGTACATAATGGGTGAAAACCCTGTTGTAAGCGATCCTAATCTGAAACATGTTAAAGATGTCATAAAAAAACTGGATTTTTTAGTTGTTCAGGATATCTTTATGACCGAGACAGCCAAACTCGCCCATGTAGTACTTCCTGCTGCCAGTTTTGCAGAAAAGGACGGCACTTTTACCAATACTGAAAGGCGTGTTCAGCGCGTGAGAAAGGGAATAGAACCCATTGGCGATTCAAGACCCGACTGGGAAATAATATGCAGTTTGTCTGAGAAGATGGGAACCCCGATGAATTATAATCACCCTGAAGAGATTATGGAGGAAATCGCCAATCTTGTGCCGAATTACGGGGGGATTCACTACGAACGGCTGAAAAATCATGGACTTCAATGGCCATGCACAAGCTGGGAGCATCCTGGTACGCCATATCTTCATAAAGATAAATTTACCCGCGGGAAAGGCCTGTTTCAATCAATTGAATTTATCCTTCCAAATGAGCTTCCAAATAAAGAATATCCCTTCCTTCTTTCAACCGGAAGAGAACTCTATCACTACAACAGCGGCACTATGACCCGCAAGGTTAAGGGGCTCCATACAATTTCACCTGAAGTTATTGTGGAAATTCATCCTTCGGACGCTGAGAAAAAGGGAATAGAAAACAAAAATATAGTTAAGATCACATCCCGCCGCGGAGAGATTAAAGCCCGTGTCAGTATTACAAAAAGAAGCCCCGAAGGAACTGTTTTTATTCCATTCCATTTCGGGGAAATGGCAGTTAATCTCTTAACCAACGACGCCCTCGATCCTGTAGCCAGGATACCCGAGTTCAAAGTTTGTGCGGTCAGTATTGAACTGGTTTAACCCGCATTTCTCACAAGCCGATTTCACCCCTCTCTGATGTTTCTATTTACAATATTCATAACTACTC
>JAIVWD010000259.1:0-5248 GCA_049190315.1 Deltaproteobacteria bacterium
CTTTCCAGATCCAATCCGGCCCTTTTGCTTCCCTGGTTGGAGTTGTTGCACAACCAGCGACAACACATAAGCCCAAAGCAAGAATAACAAACCCAATAATTAATCTTTTTGTTTTCATGGTTTCCTCCTTTTTTAATGATTACTTGACCTGCTGCGAAAAAATGTATTTAGTTATATCATCAGCAATATCGGCTGTAAGTATTTTTTTTACTTTAAGAACAGCGCGATCCTCAGCCTGAGACAAGTTAATATGGCCCTCTCTGCCGGTTTTGCTGACACTTCCAAATATAGCTCCTCCCTTCTGATCTATTAAATCAAAATATACCCTCCACCTGACATATTTCCACTCCTGTGCCCCGAATTCAATAGGCCTTATTTCCACATTACCCCTGGCTACAACGCTTGCTTTGTTAAAATCTTCAGAAATAGAAAACCCTTGTCTGTTTAGCCCTTCAACCAGAGCCTCATGAATTTCCGCTGCCCTGTCGCCTTTGACTGAAAGAAAAATAAGAAAATCCCTGAGCAGAATAGTTGTTAAACGATTTTTAATCTCATTAAAACCGGTATCAGATGAAACACCTTTTCCGGATTTGTTAACGATCCTGAATTCCGCATCGTAAGCCTCTCTCAGTATATATTGTTGAATAGCTTTCTTTAGTAGTTTTATTTTTGAAAGCTTGTCCTCTTCTTTTTCCGCATTGTGGATAAGCCTCCTGATTTCAATATCCAACTCCTGAATCTTATATTTCAGTATCATGGCTGATTGCTTCCGATCGAGAACCGCAAGAGCATAAAAAACATTATCCGGTTTTGTCTGCTGAAAGACCTGGGCTATTCTAACCCCGGAAAGGACCTTCTGGGTGGACACTTTGGTAATCTCTTCAATGTCGAACCGTTCTGTAACTTTTTCTTTGCTTTCAGATGTTGTTTTTAAATATTCCTGAAAAGTACTGGTGCGGGAATGAATATTGCTGTAAAATATCTTGGCGATTTCAGAGCGGGCCTTATCTTCTGCTGACTGGCGGTCAGAGCCATATCCTACGCCGGTCAAATACATTGAAGCAGGATAAAGCTTACTTTCTTTGTCTGTCCAGTCCGGCTTTTTACCCTGCTTGACTTGCAATGTTTTATTTTCCTTTGCTTCAATCAGATCTGAACGCCTTGCCTGCCCGCTCTCATTAGAATAAGCAGTACTTTTTTCCCCGCCTTCTTCTGCTTTCAGCTCATCAAAAGCCATACTCGATCTTCCCCGGATTTCATCTTCATGTGTTCTCTGACTGATCGAACATCCTTCTACTATTAAAACGAGAACTGTAAACAAAACAACCAAATATAATTGTTTGGCAAATCCGCTCAATTCAAACTCCCCCTGTAACCGTTCTAATTTAGCGCCTGGACGAAAACTCAAACTACCTGAAATTATAGTCAATTGGATGCTATTCCCAAGTCAAAGATTTTTAGCAGTTAGCTTTTAGCGATTAGCCTTTAGCTAAAAGCTAACCGCTAATGGCTAATAGCTTAATTAAACAGATAACACTATAACAGCTATCTGAAAGTCTATAGCTGATAAGCTCAACAGCTCTCAACAGCTTAACAGCTCAACAGCTCGCCCGAAGGGCGCTAATTTACAGTGCGAAACATGAAAAATTTCTTTTCACGTTTTTTCACGGTAAAATTTTGGATTTGTTTTGAAATAACAACTGCACGATTGGAATCCACAAAGTCTATTCGCCCTTTATATTCTCCTGGAGGAATAAGTATTCTTCCAACCCTGATTTCTGCCGGCAGCAATCTCCAGTGGCGAACATCTGCCTGCTCCGATGCCCAGCTTGCAGCTTGACTTGCGGCTTGGACTAACAATCCAAGCAGTTCGCCGCCCTGACGCTTTGCAGCCTTATAAGCCTGCCTTACCGCCAGATATTTTGCAGTGGCTCTGGCAATGGCTTTTGCCTTAATTCTGTTTATCCTGTTTTTTAAATTCATTACAGCAATGGAAGCTATGTCTTCCATCAATTCCGTCTCAAAAATATATGAACGACTGGTACTCAAATTTTCCAGATAAATCCTGCTTTTAGAAATTCGATATCTTCTTTTCTTAAACTCAGGATAAGCAATCTTGGCCACATAATTATCAGGCATTGGAACTGGAAAAAATGTTTCAACTTTTACAGGCCCCAACCCATTGTAGTGAATAAAAAATATCTCCGCCAGGCTTTTTTTCTCAATCGGGTTAATAAACAAAACGTCATTATATTCATTTTGAATGTTCCTGAATTCTTCATGAAAATCCAATTCTCTGGACAATGTAAGTAAATTCTCAATCAGAAAAACCGGCGGAGATACTCCATAGTTTCTAATATAGTCATTTTTATATATATTCTCAGCCTTCCAGCAGGAAATATATGCATCGTTTATCTCACCTTCCGCTTCGTAAAGAACTCCCATTAAAAAACGGATAAATGCATCTTCTCTGTAAACATTTTTTTTATCATCTTCATATTGTGCATTTAACATATTTAATTTGTTGTCAACCTTTCTGGCTTCTACAAGGGCATCTTCAAGAGAACCCAGGCCGACATAGTTCATAGCCATAAATAAATTCACCAATGCACTTTCAAAATCTTCACCTCTATATGGAATGGCATTGTCGTTAATTATAAAAGATGCGATATGTTTTGAAATAGACTTGGTGTATAGCTCATCCATAATGGACTCAGCTTTAGCCAGGCTCTGATTGCTTTCTGAATAACGGCGGGCGAAATGAGCGAGAATTCCTTCATTTAAATAATAAATAACAGCATTCAGCTTATCAAAAGTTTTGGTATTTTTCCTTGCCAGATGCCAGGCGGAATCAAATTCCTGATTAAGAAGATGTTTATCAACCTTTGCATAATACTTAAGGCTGGGGGCGCATGAAAAAAGCAAAAACCCCGACAGGAGAGCAATTATAATATTTTTGACTGAGCCCTTGGGCGAAATCGCCATTTTGAAAAACTACCACGATAATCTTGGTTTCTCAATAAGCTTTTTAATCTTCTTTTCGCCGATCCATGCCTTAATGTTATTGGCCATGGCAATCAGCTCAAGGTTGACCTGATAATACATTACAGCCTTGCCGCCGGCTTCATCCCTGATAGTGTTTATTTCTCCAATCAACATGAAATCCGCCCCAACTTCCTCGCCAGGGCCCTTCATGGTATCTTCTGAAGCGTGTCTGGCCATATCAAGCCTTTCTTCACGAATCTGTCCCCGTTCACCTTTTGAAGCTACAAATTGCACCTGCCCTGAATTAATCAAAGCCCTTTCAAGATCTTTAACAAAAGTCTGAATATTTATATGCTCATGGCTCCGGTTTTTTATAAAACCCACAATAAATGCAGGCACCCGGTTATTTTTGCTTTTAAATCTTTCCAGGAATGGCCGCTTAAGACAATCCCTAATCATATCCTCGGCAACCAGTCTGGAATCAGTATCATTCCAGCGGCCGCTTATATCAATAATTTTATCGACGTCTATTCTTTTTACCTTTGGCGTTGAAGCGCAGCCCGCCAAAAAGGAAGCAATTCCTATAATCATAATCATTAAAATAATTCTATGATGTTTCATTTCACCCTCCTGTTCAGGCACTAACTATAGACATTCAGCAGAAAACGTAACTTCTCAATAAGTTCCGGCAACTTTTTAAAAATTTTATCGTCATTCTCGCGGGAATCCAGTGCTTTTTCGGATTTTCTGGATTTCCGTTTTCACGGGAATGACGTCTGATGCCAGAACTTATTGAGAAGTTACCAGAAAACATTTTAACTTACGACAATTATTAATAATAGATAAATGGTAACTATTCAGGTGGATAGGCTGAAGGTTGAAGACTGTTAGGAAAAAAGGGCATTTTAAAGCCATGTTTGATGCAAGAATCAGATGTTTCCGCTAAAGTACGGCAATCGTGCTTTTCTGACCCCTTCAGCCTTCAGTCTAAATAGCTTCAGCCTGACTACGTGAGTAGTTACGATAAACGAAGTATTAGTGTCAATCTAAAAGTCTTGTCTGAAATCATTATTAAAATGATAAGTATAAACAATTCGCCATTTCTTGACATGGCATATTCAAAGTGTTAGATATGGAAAAAATCGGGGCGTGGCGCAGACTGGTAGCGCACTTGAATGGGGTTCAAGGGGTCGGAGGTTCAAATCCTCTCGCCCCGATCAAGAAAGTTTAATAAATTAGGTGGATTAGCCACATAGCTTTTCCGCCTTTTTTGTTTGATTTTTGCTCTTGAACTCAAAGGTTCCGTTTAAAAACCTCTTCCTTCAGGTATTGAAAAACTAAAGGCCCTTCAAACGGAGCGGCCTCCTTTCCAACTGCAATATTTTGCATAAGTTCTATCTTTTCTTTATCAAGACTTCCAATCTGTTCATCAATAAGTTTAAGGTAGTTATTGGTTGTGCTGTAAATAACAACCGGACCAAACATAACTTCCCCGCTCTCCTTTTTTGTTAAAGAGCCAATAACAATGTGATTGACAATTTTCATGGCTTTAGGCGGAGGCCTGTAACCAAGTAGTTCGGCAAACATAGAAAGGCATTCGAGCACACCATCTGCATCCCATTTTTCCAAACCATCCAAACCGTCTTTTTCAATTTCCTCAATATCAGATTTATTAAAAGAAAGATCTATCCTTTCTATTAATTCATTTTGAATTGTTTTAAGGGATTCCTCCTTTTTACTGATAACAACATCTTTATCATTTAATATCTTGATAACATTGCGGATGCTGACCATTTCTTTTACAGTGGGACTTTTGCGCATACCTACATCTTCAGGCGTGGTCTTATAAATTGCAAGATCGTTATCCAGCACCAGGATTTTATCAATACCATTATCAGCTTCCTTTATATAGAGGTCAAGATCCCTCTCCCGCCTGAATTTATAAGGACTCATTTCAAGAAGCTCACGCATTGTTTCTTTGTCAATCTTTTTACCACTGTCAAGAGTGCCTATAGAAGCAAAAACAACTTTTGACATCTTGTCGATTTTTATCTTTTTTAAAAGATTTTCTTTAAAGGACATAATGCTTCTCCTTTAACCCAAGTTGAATCAAGCTAAAATTCACCTATATCCTATGGTGCTGAATTAATTAGGCATAAAATGAAAATTTCTATACTATGAACATACTTTATTAAATATTCATTATAGTATTCAGGGCAATTATTCTATTATAGTATTTCAGGTTACTTGACTGCAATATTTA
>JAIVWD010000260.1:0-5237 GCA_049190315.1 Deltaproteobacteria bacterium
TCTTCGCAAAAAATCGTTCAACTTAGGTGAAAGTCTATATCGGGAAATTTTTTTCAAAGGTTTCAAGCGGAAATGATGAATAACGATTTTCAAACAAATCTAAAGCCGGTTTTACAGAAGATATTTGTAGTACTGGGCGAACAGGACAGGGAACAGCTTGAGAAGCTCAGCCTGACGCTGTCAAACCTGTTTTCGCATATGAATTTTACATCTCATCTTTATTTTATGGCGGAGAATCTGTCCGAAGGTATGCCCCATCTGGAATATATTCAGAAGAACATCATGGTGTTTCTCAAAGAGAACCTGTTTGCCCGGTTTTATGTTAACTTTATCCACCGTGTCCCTCTGGAAACGGTAAAGGATATAGATTACATTTTCAACTATTATTACCAGCCCTGGAAACGGTCAATACGTGCTTTTGACATAGAAAGCAATGAGCACCGGGAGGCTCCGAGGCTCGTTTTGCTGCCGGTTGTTGTGACCGACAGGCAGACTGACAGTAAATTATTAGCCGGTCTTTTTGACAGGTTCAACAGCTCTTTCCTTTTGCCTGTTCTTTACCTGAATACAGATACGTTCTTTCTGACAGAAGATGAAAATCTTCTCATGAAGGCACACAAAGTTTACTATGGCCACAGCAACTCTGCGGAGGCTGCTGAAATCGTATCAACTATATGTAGTCAAGATATCCTTGAAAAGGCGTCTCCTAATGTTGCATCGCGGACCGTACTCATGAATGCCCCATGCCCTGCCGCCCTGATTATTTCAGCGCAGGATGGTATGGTTTATTCCTGCATGGATGCTTTTCGCAAAAAGGAGAGCTTGACCAACATTTATGAAGAGCATGTGGACACGCTGATGGCACAATATGATCAGTACCACAAATCGAATAGCGACTGCCCGGGATGTCGAAAGCAGATGGTTGAATGGTTTTCAAGTTTAGGGCTGCCGAAAGGAATATAGGTTCTATCCCGCGATGCTTTTACACAATTCATCAATCGTACCGGAATTCGCTGTTATCCAATAGATACTCTTACTGATTCTAAATATATAATGCTTCTGCCCCATACCTTTGAATGAATAGATCTTCACCCCACCCTGCCCTATCTCTTCATAATCACTGAACGGCGATCTTTTACTCGATCTCATCATCTTTATCATAACCTCTGTCTGCTGTATAGCATCATCCGTACTGAATGATTCGGAAACCCATACAGTTGCTTCTTCTCCTTCCCCCTGATAAAAGGCGACCATGCCGCTTGCCACATTTATCTTCTTGCCGTGAAGCTGATTAATGGCATGCAGGGCGTCTTTACCGGTAATCAACTGTACAAGCTTGAGTCCTCTGATCTCTTCTTGAAAAACAGGTGAAGGGCTCTGATTACAACCCAGAAGAAAAAAAGAAAAAAGAATAAAAATAATGCGCTTTCTCATATTGTACGACATAGCTAATTTCCTTCCCATTCCTTTAACAAGCATACCTGGAAGCATAGTGAGTCAGTTCTGGGTGCAATACAAAAAAGTGATAAGATATAAGACATTAAATGGGTAGCTTTTTTGAATATCGAATGTCGAACAGGGAATAATGAATGTCGAAGGAAGGAATTCTGCCATTTGATATAGGTTTTTTAAGTCATTCAATTGATCTCAATTTTTGTAACAAGCACAGGTATTGCCAAACAAAACAAGAACAAAACTTCGTAATTCGACATTCCCTGTTCGACATTCGACATTAAATCAGTATATTCAATGATGTAACTTTTTTGTATTTCACCAGTCAGCTCTTCATTCTAAAAAAAATAGGGGGAAGTCAAGTAAAAACTCAAACAAAATAAAAAGGGCATTCCCTCATAATTCGATGGAATGCCCTTTTTTTAACTTAGAAATATTGTGACTACTCACGTAGTCAGGTTGAAGCTGTTTAGACTGAAGGCTGAAGGGGTCAGAGGAGCACGATTGCCGTACTTTAGCGGAAACATCTGATTCTTGCACCAAACATGGCTTCAAAACTGCGCTTTTTCCTAACAGTCTTCAGCCTTCAGCCTATCCACCTGAGTAGTTACGAAATATTGATCTAAACAACCTTTACATTTACTGCAGCAGGACCTTTTTGTCCCTGCTCAATGTCAAAAGTAACTCGGTCGCCTTCATTAAGAGACTTGAAACCACTTGTATCGATTCCTGAATAATGAACAAATACATCCGGACCCTCTTCCTGCTCGATGAAGCCATATCCTTTGCTGCCATTAAACCATTTTACAATTCCATTAGCCATACTTGACATCCTCCTTTCAAAAAATTCTCATAGCTTCAAACTTCAGGATGCCATTTTGACAAATGGGTCTTTCCTTTAGAACGAAACCGGCCCGCCAATTAAGGACGGATCTTTATTGATTAAGTTCCTAATAACATTTTTTAGGCGGAAAGCAAGGTTTTTTTCGATCTTTTCTTGAAAGTTGAAAAAACTGATATGTTTTTGATTAAAACCTAAGTTGAGCGATTTTTTGCGAAGAAATGTGCCGAGATCTTGATGCAGCAAGGACTTGCGAAAAGCGCAGGCATACCAATGGATATGTCGAGACTTTTTGCAAGTCCTTGATGCGCAAGAGATTGGTGCAGGTCGAGTAAAAAATCGCTCAATTTAGGTATCAATATGCTGTTAAAACATAAAGTTTTACAAAATATTACTCCAACCTGTTGTATTTTCGACACTTCCTTTAATCAGATTTAATTTTAGCCTTATGAAACAAACCGGCTGTGCGTGAGTTTCAGGTGTGATATATTTTCAAAAAGCTAAAGTGTTACAATTTTATCATAGCCGGGTTTGATATACATAATAAATATATTGTCAAAAGGCTTTTGATTGACTATTGATTATCGACTATTGCAGAATGACCGTGAAAAATAATCAAAGGAGTAAACCAGTTGAAAGTTGTAATTGTCGGCGCAGGAGAGGTTGGCTTTCACGTAGCAAGCCGGCTGTCACATGAAAATAAAGACGTTGTGGTGATTGATAAGGATAGTGACGCTATTCGTCGTATTTCCGATAATATAGACGTTCAGGTTATACTGGGATCCGGCAGCAGTCCTGTATCGCTTGAAGATGCGGGAATAAAAGAAGCAGAGATACTCCTTGCCGTAACAAACAGCGACGAAACAAACCTGGTGGCATGCCTGGTGGCAAATATCATTTCGCCATATACAAAAAAACTGGCGCGTATACGAAATGCCGACTTTGATAAATACCATGCCATTTTTCGAGATCATGCACCTCACATAGACACTTTAATCAATCCGGAAATCGAGGTTGTGAAAACAATCGACAGGCTTATGAACATGCCCGGTGCGGTTGATGTTGGAAAGTTTGCAAACGGCCGTATCAAATTTATAGGTATAAATTTAGACAAGGAAGCGCGGCTGGCAGGTTCACGCCTGCATGAAATTCCTGCGATTCTGGGTAAACCGAGCCCTCTTATTGCCGCGGTTATAAGGGATGAAGAACTTATAATCCCAAGCGGCGATGACAGGCTTATGCCTGGAGATCTGGTATATTTTATCAGTGAAGAAGACAAGATCATGGATACCCTTAGGATATTCGATAAATATGCAGAGCCCGTTAAAAGGGTTTTGATTGTTGGAGGAGGCCGAATAGGATCAAGGCTGGCCGTTTTGCTTGATGATAAGCCTGTCCATACAAAAATAATCGAAAAAAATCCTGATATATGCGCCAAACTTGCAGAAAAGCTGAACAAGGTCGTAGTCCTTCATGGAGACGGTTCTGATCAAGGGCTGCTTAAGGAAGAAAATATTCAGGAAATGGATTTTGTCATTACGCTTACAAATGATGAAGAAATAAACATTTTAGGTTCTTTGCTTGCCAAAAGGATGGGAGCACGAAAAACAATAACAAAAATCAGTAAATTCAGCTATTTTTCACTTATGACAATGATCGGAATCGAGCAGGTAGTCAGCCCGCGGCTTTCTGCTATAAATACAATTTTGCAGCACATAAGACGCGGCAAGGTGCTTTCGTCCATATCAATTAAAGGAGAGCAAGCCGAATTCATGGAGGCAGTTGCTCTTGAAACTTCAGAAATCGTAGGGAAACCTCTAAAAAATATATTATTCCCAAAGGGAGCACTTGTAACAAGTATAATTCGAAATGATAATATAATTATTCCTTCCGGCGACAGTATTATTGAACCTGATGACAGAATCATAATATTTGCTACAAGGCAGGCCATACCAAAAATCGAAAAAATCCTTACAGTAAAACTGGAGTATTTCTAAATGCGCTGGCGTTATATCCTGAATGTCGTTGGGATATTAACTCTTTTTTTTGGCCTCACCATGTTATTTCCCATAGCAGTTGGTCTTTATTATAAGGATCAAAGCGTTATTCCTTTCTTAAAGTCCATTGGCATTACGACCTTTGCAGGCCTGCTGCTACACTTGTGTTTTAGAGGCTCAAGAGTAGAGACAATAACTCAGCGCGAAGGGATGGCGATCGTATCCATCGGCTGGACAACCATTGGAATTTTCGGTGCACTTCCGTTTTATCTGGGCGGCGAATTTATTACTTTTGTGGATGCATTTTTCGAATCAGTGTCAGGGGTCACAACCACTGGAGCATCGGTATTAACAAATATTGAAGCCGTATCAAAAGGCCTTCTTTTCTGGCGCAGTTTTATTCAGTGGCTTGGCGGAATGGGAATAATAGTTTTATCTATCGCCATACTCCCCTTTTTAGGCGTTGGAGGCATGCAGCTTTATAAAGCGGAAGTTCCAAGTCCCATACCCGACAAGCTAAGGCCGCGTATTAAAGACACAGCCATGCTCCTCTGGAAAGTTTACGCTTTGATTTCTTTATTAGAGGCCATCCTTCTTATGATAGGAGGCATGAGCCTTTATGATGCCCTGTGCCACACCTTTACAACAATGCCGACCGGCGGATTTTCAACTAAAAACGCCTCTATAGCCCATTTTGACAGCGTATATTTTGATTCTGTAATCATTATATTTATGCTTCTCGCTGGAATAAATTTTTCACTTCATTATCAGATGCTAAGGGGAAAAACACTTGCTTTCTGGAAAGATTCAGAGTGCCGCTTCTTTCTGGGCACCATTATTCTGCTGATTGTAGTTGTTACTTTTAATATTCACGGCGCTGTATACGAAAATATCAGCCAGGCGTTTCGCTATGGCGCTTTTCAGGTGGTCTCTATTATTACTACCAC
>JAIVWD010000261.1:0-5199 GCA_049190315.1 Deltaproteobacteria bacterium
AAGCCTTTGTATCCTCTAATTCTTTGACCATCCGCTTGGTTTCGCTTATATCTCTGGCTGCCGCAAAGACTCCTCTGACCTGTCCTTTCTCATCCCTGTAAACTGTGGCATTATAAGAGACTATTGTTTCATTGTCTCTTTTTGATTTCATTACAAGCTCGTAGTCTGTTACTTTCTCTTCCTCAAAAGATTTTTTCACCCCAAGGTCGGCTCTTTCCGGATCAGTAAAGTAGTTGCGGAATTGGCTGCCGATCAATTCTTCACGAGTGTATTCGGTAAGTTTGATCGTCTGTTCATTCACATCGGTAATAATACCATTTTCGTCAAATGTGACCAGTGCATCAAGACTGCTCTCGATGAGTCCGCGGGTATATGCCTTTGCATCCTCTAATTCTTTGACCATCCGCTTGGTTTCGCTTATATCTCTGGCTGCCGCAAAGACTCCTCTGACCTGTCCTTTCTCATCCCTGTAAACTGTGGCATTATAAGAGACTATTGTTTCATTGTCTCTTTTTGATTTCATTACAAGCTCGTAGTCTGTTACTTTCTCTTCCTCAAAAGATTTTTTCACCCCAAGGTCGGCTCTTTCCGGATCAGTAAAGTAGTCATGGAATTGGCTGCCGATCAATTCTTCACGGGCGCATCTGGTAAGTTTGGCCATCTGTTCATTCACATCGGTAATAATACCCTTTTCGTCAAATGTGACCAGTGCATCGGGACTGCTCTCGATGAGTCCACGGGTATATGCCTTTACATTCTCTAACTTGATATGAGATGCTTTAATGTTTCGATTTAGAATCAGGATTTTAATGCTAAAACCCGTTATCACAAGAAACAAAACAATGGTAAATAAAATCCAGGGCCAGTAGATTCTGATAACATCGACAATTGTTATCTTGCCCAGATCCTTGTATGGACCGACCTTTAGATACCTTAAACACTCATGTACCGGTTGATAGTTCATGGGTATGGTCCATCCGCCGCATTTTGCTGCTATGGCCGCAGATGAGTCTGAAGGCATTTCGATCAGGGCTATTGCAACTTTTTCCGCCAGTTCATCCGGAGTGTCCTTGATTTTCGCCATGGGCCATTCCGGATATCCTCGAGTTGAGTGAGGAAATGGCGGGCAATCCACACTCTTCTCGCCGTGTTCATGAGGCACATGAAAGTCTTCAAGATCGATCTTTCCTTCGGCATGCATTCTTATGAATGTATCGGCCCTTACTGATCCCGCATCCACCTTGCCGTCTCTAACAGCATAGACGACAGCGTCTTGTGTGCCGATAAACTTAAGGTCTTTGAAATCCCTGTACGGATCAATACCCATTTCTTTCAATTCCCGCCACACCATCCTCCAGCCCCCCAAAGAGCCTTCTGCTGTGGCCATGAAAGTTTTGCCTTTAAGATCATTGATCTGTTGTATGTCACTTCGATCCGCCCTCCAGAAAATCACCCCCCAATATCTGGTATAAAAGTTATCAAGACACAGGTTTTTCAATGTAGCTATACGGTTTGCTCCATACCGGTATTCCAGTTCCACATAGAAGGATGGGTTAGCCAGAATAAAATCGACTTCTCCCCTTTCAACAGAAGGGTAAATTTGCTTATGATCCAGCGGTATGATCACAAAAGTCCTGTCCGGAATCATGGCTGATAGATATTGGGCAGTGGGCGACCACTTTTCCAGGCACTGGTCCGCTCCTCTTATGGCCAGGACGCCGATTTTTACCGGATTTTCTTGTCCCAGGGAGGTACCTGTAATTAATCCTGTAATTAATAAGGTAAACAGGAGGATCATAATGCAGTATTTAATAATAAGTCTGCTGATCATTTGGCATCCTTAATCCGGACAAGCCGGAAGCAAATTGAATATTTAAAATTGAAGATTGAAGATTTAAGGAATTCTATTGATTAAAATGACAGAGCGAAGCGATACCACAAATATTCATTTTTCAATATTCATTTTTCAATATTCTGTTAATGATTTCCAGAGCTTTGTCATATTCATAGTCATTTACCTGGTCTTCAATATCCTTGAGGATTGAGATGTCGAGATATTTCTTTATGACTTTGATATGCTTTTTAATCTCTTCGGGTTCAGCAAGATTGAGGGCATCAGCAAGCTGTTTCAGTACCGGTATGACCTGTGCCGGATCTACATCGGGACCCGCGCCACGCTCTTTACCGGGTAAAGGCTCAGTTTTTGAGGTATCAGCAAGCGACTGCAGTGATTCCAAAACCTGGTTCAGAGCGCTTTCTACTGTTTCGAGCAAAGCAGATGTCGGCGCTCCCTCTCTGCCTGCGATTTCGAGTTCCTGGGTTGCTTTATACAGCCTGTCTGCTCCGATACTACCGGCACTGCCTTTCAGGCTGTGAGATATCTGCATGAGCGACTCCCAATCTTCACTCTCAAATGCAGACCTTATATTACTTATGGTATCCTTATTGCTTTCAAGAAACTTTATAAGTATATCCTTGAAAATATTTCTATCTATATTAAGTGCTTTAAGAGCTTTGCTGATTTTAATGCCAGGCAGTTCCGCAGGAAGGCCATCTGTTGAGGCATCAGGCTCAATGTACTGCACAGATATTTGCTGGAATTTCAGCGAATGCCATAGAGCACGAAATAGTCTGTTCTGGTTGATCGGTTTGGAAACATATGCATCCATACCAGCCTCAAGGCACTTCTCCTCATCGCCTTTCATGGCATGGGCTGTCATGGCAATGATAGGAATTTTCTCACCTCGAACCGAAATGCCTGATTCTTCTTCCCGTTCCCGAATCATCCTTGTCGCTTCATACCCATCCATCTCAGGCATTTGTATGTCCATTAATACGGCATCAAAACCACCTTCCAAAACCGCAGCAACAGCCTCTTTTCCGTTCGTGACAATCTTTACAACCATCCCGGCTCCTTCCAGTATCGCTAATGCAATCTCCTGATTGGTTGGATTGTCTTCCGCCACAAGTACCCTAATACCCTTAAGACGCTTCTTATAAATAGATGTACTGGTAATGATGGATTTATCTATGCCGGAGTTCTTCAACTGTTCCTTTCCAAAAGCATCCATAATCGCATTAAAAAGCATTGACTGGTATATCGGCTTGGCAAGAAAACCGGTTATTCCATCTTTCTCAATATCCAAATCTTCAGCCTCTTTTCCAAAAGCTGTCATCAATATTATCGGGATAGTCAGTTTCAAGTCTTTCCGGATTCTTTTTGAAGTCTCAATCCCATCCAAACCGGGCATCAGCCAGTCTATTATAACAAGCTCAAACGGCTCCCCGCTGTCCTGTTTGTTCTTGAGCAAGCTGAGTGATTCCATGCCGGAGCCAACCAGCTCAACATGCAAGCCAAAAGACTCAAGTATTTTCTGCATTATGGTTCTGGTCTCAGCGCAGTCGTCAACAACCAGAACCCTTAACCCTTGAATATCCGGAGGAGGCACAAGCTTTCTCTCCTGTTGCGCAGACTGAAAGCCAAAATGGGCTGTAAAAGTAAAAGTGCTGCCCTTGCCTGGTTCACTTTCAGCCCATATCCTGCCGCCCATCTTCTCAACCAGTTGCTTGCAAATAGTTAATCCCAGACCTGTGCCTTCGTATTTTCGCGTGCTTGATGCATCAACCTGGCTGAAAGGTACAAAAAGCTTATTAAGATGTTCCGGGGCTATTCCAACACCGGTGTCTTTTACAAAAAATGTCAAAACAACATGATCCATCGACTTTTCTGTATCTTTGACACCCAAAAGAACAGTTCCTTCATTATCTGTAAATTTGATCGCATTGCTTATCAAGTTGGTTATAATCTGCTGAAGACGAAGAGGATCTCCTATAAGAGCCTTTGGTGTATCAATATCTATATCAACTATAATTTCAATGCTCTTTTCAGCCGCCTTATTAATTAAAACATCAACCGATCTGTCCATTATATCGTCAATACTAAAGGGACGAATTTCCAAATCCAGCTTGTCGGCTTCTATTTTTGAAAAATCCAGGATATCGTTAATGATCCCAAGCAGGGAATAAGCAGAAGACTGTATTATTTTAAGATAGTGCTCTGCCTTTGGAGGCATTTCCTCATTCAACGCGAGTTCTGTCGCAGCTATGACTCCGTGCATGGGAGTCCTGATTTCATGGCTCATGTTTGCAAGAAACTCGCTCTTGGCCAGCGCGGCAGCTTCAGCAGCTTCCCTGGCTTTCTCTTCCTCAAGATATGCTTTTTGAAGCCTGTTTTCTGCTTCCACCTCTACAGTTATGTCACGAATTATCTCAAATGCTCCTAAAATTTTGCCTGAGGAGTCTCTTAATATAGAAGAAATAGACACAACAGGAATTTCTTTTCCTTTGCTGTCTGTTAGGGTAAACTTTATTGCTTTGGTGACTTTACCCGTTTGAATTGCTTTTTTAACGGGGCAGTCTTTTTTGCATGCACTGCTATGGAAAACTTCGTGGCAGGGTTTGCCTATCGCTTCTTCCGGAGTAAAACCTGACAAGCGGGCAGCATTTTCATTAATAAACGTGACTTTCATGTCCGGATCAACCATTAAGAAAGGATCAACTATTCCGAGCTTCAAACTGTTGGCATACTCTATCCTGTCACGTATGCTTTTTACCATGAGGTTGAAGTTGCGAGATAGCCCTCCAATTGAATCTTTATGATCATCATGTACTACAACGGTGATATCTCCAGCAGCTACCTGACCGGTTTTTGCTCTCAGAAGCTGGATTCGCTTAGTAACCAGCCTTGAAAAGAAAAAGTTTATAACCACAACTACCCCAATGATTGCGGCAATAAAATAAATAATAAGACTGTTACGAGTATTAACGATAGCAGTAAATACCTCTTTGACAGGCTGCTTGATGATCATAGCACCTATAACTTTTCTGATAGAGCCATGGCAATGGTGGCAAGAGTCTTCATTAAGGATAGGTTTTATTGTTATAAGATATGGGGTATGATTTTCCGTTTCGGAAAAGGAAATATCAGGAGCCTGTCCGGTCAATAAAGATTCAGCCAGGGCATCACGCGATTTGCTTTCATAAAGGTATGTTGCCATGTTTTTGTAAATTCGCTCCTCTTCAGAAGCATACATAATCATCTTTTGAAAGTCGGAAATATATACCTGAACACCCTCCATGTGGTGTTTTATGTCCTTCATCTGTTCTCTGATAGTTTTGCAGTCGCCCACTGACATGGGA
>JAIVWD010000262.1:0-5190 GCA_049190315.1 Deltaproteobacteria bacterium
CAGACAATTTTTTATCTGATATTTTCTCTGATCGGATTAAAAGTAAAAGCTGAGGTAAAAACAAACAAGGGCAGGATAGATGCCGTCATTATTGACAAAGATATCTATATCTTTGAATTCAAATTCAACGGGGATAAGGACAATGCCTTAAAGCAGATCAAAGACAAAAAATATTTTGAGAAGTATCAAGGCGTTGGCAAGGAGATTTATCTATTTGGAGTTGAATTTACGGATAGAAATATAGGTGACTGGGTCATTGAAAAGCTTTAGAACTGATCCTAATATTCATTTTCAACAATATAAAGTGGGCGTCTTTTTGATTCCATGTAAATACGCCCTATATACTCACCCAATGCTCCAATTCCAATTAATTGAATACCGCCAAGAAACAAAATAACTGTCAGCAAAGATGCATAACCAGGTACATCAATACCCCAAATCAGTGTTCGCACAATAATAAAGCTTCCATAAAGAAAAGTTAGAAAAGATATGAATGTACCGATATATAACCATATTCGAAGTGGAATATTGCTGAAACTAGTAATCCCATCTAATGCAAAATTCCATAGCTTCCATCCGTTAAAACTTGTTTTGCCCGCTTTTCTGTTAGCACGTTTATACTCCACGGTCGCTGTTTTAAAACCTACCCATGCAAAAATACCCTTCATAAACCTTTGATTTTCTCGTAGTTCCTGCATGGCATTCAATACTTTTCTTGTTATAAGTCTGTAGTCACCTACATTATCCGGAATTTTAGTTTGAGCTATTTTATTATGAAATTTGTAAAAAAGTTGAGCAGTAATTTTCTTGGCAAAGCTATCGTTAGAACGATCAACTCTTTTTGCCACAACTACATCGTATCCTTTTTCCCGGTAGGAAATAAAATCCTTAATAAGCTCTGGTGGGTCCTGCAAATCTGCATCAATGGGAATAATCATCTCGCCCTTTGCATAGTCTAATCCAGCAGTCAAAGCCGCTTCTTTTCCAAAATTTCGAGAAAAATTTATAATTTTCATATTTGGGTATTTTTCTTTTGCCTGAAGAAGTTTTGCTAACGTATTATCTGTACTTCCATCATTTACACAAACAACTTCAAAAGTCTTATCCAGTTCATTTAGTACAGCGGTAATTTCTTTCATAAAGAGATCAACCATATTTTCTTCATTGAAGAATGGACAAACTATGGATATTGCAATTTGTTGTTTATGCATAAAATTCTATACCCTCACAATTAGCGTGTAGGCTGAAGGCCAAAGTCCGAAGCTCCCTAAAAGCCTTCTCACCTTCCTGCCTTCTTACCTTCAGCCTTCAGCCTATCCACCTATCTTACGCCACACCATAGGCGTTCAATTTCCTGCGGAGGGTGTTCAAGCCAATGGCTAAAAGTTTTGCTGTTTGAGTTTTTATTCTGCCTGTCTGATCATATGCCTTGAGAACATGGACTTTTTCCACTTCCTCAAGGGGAGCAATAGAGCCGCCATCTTCTTTCTGAGAATAGCTCCTTGCAACAGGTTTTTGCTTTCGCAGGTGGGTGGGAAGAAAATTGGCGGAGATCTGCCTGCCCTGGGCCAGGTTTACGGCCAACTGGATAATAGACCTGAGTTCCCTGATGTTTCCAGGATAGTCATAATTCATAAGTAATATACCAGCCTCTTTACTAATACCCTCCTTAAAGGAAATATCAGAAAATTCTTTCAGGAACTTATCTGCCAGCAAAGGAATATCTTCTTTCCTTTCTCTGAGGGGCGGAAGGTGCAGACATACGCCCTTGAGACGGTAGTAAAGATCTTTTCGAAACATTCCCTTGTCCTTAAATCGGTCCAAGTCTGTATTGGTAGCTGAGATAAAGCGGACGTCCGCTTTTTGCGGCTTGCTGGTTCCTAACTTGAGGTATTCTCCTTCCTGTAGCACCCGAAGCAGTTTCCCCTGGAGCTCGAGTGGCAGATCGCCTATTTCATCCAGAAACAGTGTGCCTTTGTTGGTTTGTTCCAGGTGACCTATCCGAGCCTTTTCAGCTCCTGTAAAGGCGCCTCTCGTGCAGCCAAAAAACTCTGCGTCAAACAAGCTGCCCGTGATGGATGCCATATTAATAGGTGTAAAGGAAAATTTTGCCCTGGAGCTGGTGCAATGGACAGCTCTGGCCAAAAGTTCTTTGCCGGTTCCACTTTCCCCTGTAATCAAGACCGGTATGTCGCTTGCCGCATGAAGTTCCGCTTCCTTCAATATATTGAGTACTTTCGGTGATTTTGTGATAATAGACCTGAAAGCCTCTATGTGTGTCAATGCCATGGATGTCATCTTTTTCCCCGGGTGCAGGATATCAAGCACCCGTTTTCTTTCCAGGGCACACTTTATCGCCAAACCAAGAGTATCTCCGGAGATGGGCTTGACAAGGTAATCACTGGCGCCTTTTTTTATGCACTCAACCGCGATCCTTGCGTCATTTGTTCCTGTCAGCATGAGGCATTCGGTGCCCGGACTTGTATTTTTTATCAGGTCCAGCAGTTCTATTCCATTTATTTCCGGCATATTTAAATCGATCAGGGCAACATCAAAAGACCTTCCCTCTTTAAAAAGAGTTGCCGCTTTGTTGGGGTCTTGCTCTGATCGGACATTTTTAAAGCCGTATGTGATCAATCTTCTCCTGACGCTATCCAGGAAAAGAGGTTCATTATCTATAAGGACTATGCTGTTATCCATTGGAATACCTTCTTATAGGTTTAAATAATTGAAGCAACAAGCTCCTGCGCGAGTTGGTGCGGCGCCAGGGTGCAATCCTTTTTCAAGCTGGAATTCCCTTTGTGTAAAATTATCCTGAAGGTGCTTCCTTTGCCTGGGGCGCTCTCCACCTCAATGCGAGCATCTAATGCTTCAGCCAGGCTGTTACTGACAAACAGGCCCAGGCCGGTTCCCTTACCAGATGCTTTGGTGGTAAAGAAAGGGCTGAATATCTTTTCACGTGTCGCAATATCCATACCACACCCATTATCACTCACCTCGATAATCAAAGAATCCCGCCATATGCCCTTTCCCTGTTTTACACTGAGTTTTACCCAGGAATTTTTTTTATCAGCAGCCTGAGCCGCATTAATCAGAAAGTTGACCAGGATTTGCTCCAGAGCCTTCGGATCTGTATAAACTTGAGGAAGGTTCTCGGAGATATTGACATCAAAGGATTTTATTCTTCTACTTATTTGACTCCGGCAGACAGCAATCCCTTTTTCGACAACCTGGCTCAGGTTAAGCCAGCACAGTTCTCCTTTATAGCCATTTTTGATGAATTCCATCAGGTCAGATATGATTTCGTTGATGCGGCTGGAAGCGGTCTCGAGGTTGTTCACAAGGTTAAAAATGTCTTTACGGAACTCAGGGTAAGTCATACCGAATAAATCAAGATTTTGATGATTCTCGGCATAATCGTCAAGGATAGGAGTCAGTCTTTCCAGGTATTCTCTCAGGATAGGTGTATTAAAGGTCGTGCAGTTGTTCAGGTTCTTGATTTCATGGACAACAGTAGATATCAGGAGATCAAGAGGGGGTAATTTTTCTCTTTGAACAGCTTTTTTATTCATTTCTTTCACTTTGGTATGGATCGGAGTTTGACCAAACAATTTGATTTATCCCGCACCTGCTTTTTTACAATAAAGTACTTGTAAGCAAATAATGTGCCCAGATTTTGTTACAAAAACCATATAGATAGTTCAAACGATTAAATGCCGTACATTGAGGCTGTTTTGAATAATTAAAAAATAGTCTTAACCCTGCAACGACACCTGTCATTCCGACCGAAGGGAGGAGTCTTTAACTACTTGTTTTATAATAAGATTTCTCGTTGCTTTGCCCCTCGAAATGGCATCTATGACATATAAAATGGTAAGTGCCGTTGTAAGGGTAATATGACTAATATTGTGAAATATAATACATAAAATTGTAAAACTATTTACATAGCAGCTTGCTGTGGGGCGGGGGTTATCTTTTATACGAAGAATGATATACTTTGAAAGGCCACAAATTGCGGTTTTTCACTGGCCATGAACACCAATAGCTGCTGCTCTGGCTTGCAATAGCCTGCTATTACGCGTCTTCGCGCCTTGCTCTTGATGCTTATTGCTCACCGAAAAACAGGCAATTTGCAACCTTCCGAGCTATATTTGGAAAAGATGCAATCAGTTTCCTAAAATGTGTCAAAGGTCAGTTTAGGTTTTTAATTCATTGGAGCTCATCATTTTCTTTTATGAAGAATAAAAGCATCGTTGATAGTACTACAACAATTGAGGCAAGGTAAAATAGGGATTTAAGTCCATATAATTTAACCATATAACCACCTAATGCAAGACCGGCCGCTGATCCAAGGCTGACAATAGCATTAAATTTCCCTACTACTCTGCCTCTCTTTTCCTTTATTGTCAGATCTCCAAGCAGGGATGTTTGTATGGTGCCGGCTATACCATTGGTAATACCAAGCATCCCTTGCAGAAAATACAACTGATATGTTTCATCTATAATGGTATAAAGAAAAAGAATAAGTGCATCTATATATGCCGTGAGAAAGAGGAAAGGTTTTCTGCCGAGTCTGTCAGAGAAATGACCTGCGAAATATGATGTAAGGGATTGAAGAAGTACCATTATACTGAAGGCAATTCCCAGTTTTTCCATCCCGCCGCTCAATCTTTCTACATGAATAACATAAAAGGGGCCTATAAGTCCGAACACTACTGCCCATATGGAACTGACGGTAGTGAATATCAGAAGGTTTCTTGCGCTCGGTATACTCAATGGCGGTCGGCCTTTAATCTATATTTTATGTCCTGTTTGACCAGTGTTTCAAGTGAAGCCTCAAAATAGGATTTTTTACAATCCAGTTTATCTATGTTTCCGTCCCTTACAAATGTCATATACCTGCATCCTCCAAAACAAAGAGGCAGGTACTCGCAGTCCGCACACTCCTCATTTTTCCAAATGCCCAATTTGTAAGAATCAGTATAATCTTTTATACCTGTTTTAATATCTCCCGCTATAAAGTCAGTCTTTCCGATAAAGCCGGGGCACTTATAAATCATACCATCAAAATTCACTACATAGTCATCTTTAATCTCCAGCATGCATGAGGCTGGAGCCATATTTAGCGTATTATAGCCTCTTCTTAAAATTTCTTCCCTTAACATTGCTTCAGCCTCTGCTATCCAGGGC
>JAIVWD010000263.1:0-5185 GCA_049190315.1 Deltaproteobacteria bacterium
CCTTCTTAACCTGAGTTGAGCGATTTTTTGCGAAGAAATGTGCCAAGATCTTGATGCGCAAGAGATTGGTGCAGGTCGAGTAAAAAATTGCTCAATTCAGGTTAAACTGTAGTTCGTCTCTTTAATCATGAACCGGCTGTCAGCAACTTCCCAAAGTGAATAGTTTTATCAAAAAAATCACTTTTCACAACGGACTCGCTTATTTCACCTTCATAAATCAATACAGGGCGAATGGAAATATTTTTAGGCCTTTTCAGGGTTGCAATTTTCTTATCAATTTCATTGATCACATTGCGATTTATTTTTTTCTGAAATTTAATTTCACACAGGTAAAGCGTATTAAATTTTGTTTGAATGAGGAGATCAATCTGGCATGCGCCTTTGTTTGTTTTGGTTGGATTTTGAAAATATGGTGACGCACTTATTATACTATTAAAATCTATTCCGATATATTTAATAACCGCAGGTATATTATGCATAACAAGATTTTCAAACTGCAAAGCTATTATACTATTCCATCCGGGTAGATTTTCGATTCCGGTATATTGAAACAATCCTTGTTCTATTTTAGCTTTAACGGGATCAATATATTTCAAATAAAACCTTAGATAATTATCCTTTATTCTGTATTTACTCAGCCTGGATTGTTTGCCTTTAAAATTATATACATAATCTCTTTTGATAAAGCCTGATACTTCCAGATCGTGCAGATATTCACTTATATCACCGTTTCGCGGTTTTCCTGTGAGCTTTGCAATTTCACTAACGGAACAATTTTGTTTTGAGAGAGCTTTTACGATCTTCTTATATATTTTAGCCCGTTTGTTAAAAATATCATTGAATATTTTTTCAAACTCTTTAACAAGAATACCTCCTTTATCAAAACACATTTTTTTGATATTTTCTTCAGCACTCTCCTTGATATTTATTTCTTCCAAATATTTAGGAACTCCTCCCGTTACTGAAAGAAGCTTCAATTTTTCCATGGATGAAATCAGATTTTTTTTTCTCTGCCAGAATTTGTTGCAATCCGCTAAAGGCAGCTCTTCAAGATTTATTTCAAGGGAAATCCGTCCTACAAAATCTGTATCTTTTAAGATATTTTTATCAATCCATGATGAGGCAGACCCGCACAATACCAAAACAAGACGGTCATTTTTTTTAAACCTTGTGTCCCATGCAATTTTAAGCTTTCCCGGAAAATCTGAATCCTTGCCTGCCATCCATGAAATTTCATCGAGAAGTATTAAGGTTCTTCCTGTTCGTGTATGGCTTGAAAGATGTGAAAACGCATCATTCCAACTTTCCAGCGCTACCGCTGGAATATCAAAAATGTTTTTCATCTGTTCGCTGAAATTTTTACGCTGGTCCACATCTGTAATAGAATCTCTTGGTGCAAGGCCCTGAATTTCACAAAAAGAATCAAATTTTTTACTGAATTCCTGGATCAGGGTGCTTTTCCCTATCCGCCGCCGCCCACTTACAACCACCAAACTCGCTGTTTTTTTTCCCAGGAGCCCATTGAGTTTTCTTAGTTCATCTCTTCGGCCATAAAACATAATTTTCCTCTACAAAATGATTTTTGAAGTTTTATAGAGTAGTGTATATCACATAATTTTCATCTACACAACGTTTTTTATCGTTTTATAGAGGTTTTGGGATCACATTAAACACCTCTATAAATCGACTTTTATTTTTCTGCTGCCGCACTTTTATTGTTTGAACCTAAGTTGAGCGATTTTTTGCGAAGAAATGTGCTGAGATCTTGATGCAGCAAGGTTTGCAAAAACCGGAGGCATACCCGTGGATATGTCGAGGATTTTTGCGAAGCATTGATGCGCAAGAGATCGGTGCAGATCGAGTCAAAAATCGCTCAATTTAGGTTGAAGGGAGTTGATGATCGGCTTGATTTTGTTCTTATGTTCGGGCGGTACAAGCAATAGCGTCATCGGCAGGTTTTTTATAAGTCCTTCTCCAGGATTTGTCAGGTTTTTCATAGCGTAACTTTTACGATTATCTTCTGATTCCATAAAAAGCAGAACATCTGTAAAATTTCCTGAAAAACCCTGCTGATCAATATGTTCTATATACTGTAAAAAAACATTATTTACAGTCAGGACAAATTCATCCATTTCAGCTTTGTCAACGCACTTCGTTTTTGAGACCATACATCTGCAACTAAACGGTCTGGCCGTATAAATTGGGCATTCATCATTTATCAATAACGGACAACTTCCCCATGAGCTGTCTATTTCTTCGTCCGGAATATCCTTTCCCTGAATACAAAGATCAGCTATTTTGTTTGTGGTTATTTTTGGCTGAAAACGTTTTTTATAAGATTCGTTCTTAATTTTTTTGAATAATTCTGATTTACCATTTTCAATCAAGTGATCGGCAATTTTATAACCTTCAAGCGTTGTCATAGTCACATTGCGCGTGCAGCAAGTAGAACAATATTTTTGACATGCCGGTTCAAGACTGTCTGTAAATGAGTCATAAATTTTGTAAATCTGGTCCAGAACATCTATTCTATCAGACAAGTCCATTTTTCCTCCAGACTTTGAAATTAGCGCACTGTCTTTTCCACATTCATATTAAAAAAGATGTTGTTTTACAAGTTGCAATATCTATTTAAAAAATGATATGCATTTTTCAGGAACGGGGAGGATATTATGAAAAGCAAAGTCTATTTTATTGATTTAAAAGCCTCATATAAGGAAAACCTTCTTTCGAAGATTGGAAGGCTTCTTGACACTTCGGGCCTTGGTTCAGCAGTCAAAAAAAGAGATCTGGTTGCTGTTAAAATGCATTTTGGGGAGCAGGGGAATACTGCTTTTATCCGGCCTGTATTTATAAGGAAGATTATTGAAAAAATAAAAGAAGCAGGAGGTTTTCCATTCCTGACAGATTGCAATACCCTGTATGCCGGCACACGAAGTGATGCTCCGCATCATCACATAACAGCTATTCAAAACGGATTTGCTTATTCTGTGATTGATGCTCCGGTTGTCATAGCGGATGGGCTGAGGGGCCGCAGTGAAACTTCTGTGGTTATAAACCAGAAGCGTTTTAAAAGAGTATATATTGGATCTGAGATTATACGGGCGGATTCGCTATTATCAGTGGCTCATTTTAAGGGACATGAACTTTCCGGTTTTGGCGGGACAATTAAGAATCTTGGCATGGGATGCGCATCGAGAAGGGGAAAGCTGGCTCAACATTCAACAGTGAACCCTAAAGTTAAAAGAAAAAAATGTGTCGGCTGCGGTGAATGCGTGAGTCATTGCGCCAGAAAAGCCATAAGGCTGATAAAAGATAAGGCAACTATTGATCCTGAAAAGTGTATGGGCTGTGGAGAGTGCATCATTATTTGCTCCAACAATGCAATACAGATTCAATGGAATCAGGATATACCCGTTTTTCTCGAAAATATGGTTGAATATTTGATGGGTGTTTTAAAGAATAAAAAGGGCAGAACATTGTTTTTGAATTTTATTACCGATGTTTCACCCGAATGTGACTGCCTGCCACATAATGATGCACCTATTGTAAGAAATATAGGTATAGTTGCTTCAAAAGACCCCGTTGCTATTGATCAGGCCTCTGTAGATCTTGTTAACAATGAGCAGGCTCTCCCTGGATCGCGCCTTAAGAAAAATACTAAACCCGGAGAAGATAAGTTCAGGGGAATACACCCAAAAGTGGACTGGTCCATACAGCTTGAATATGCTGAAAGTATTGGGCTGGGAAGCCGCAGCTATGATCTTGTTAAAATCTGAAAGGCCGTTATTTAAAATTGGCTTTATAACGGTTCCAGAAATCTTCCTGAGTAAACTTATGTTCCTGGGTACCGTGGTGCTCAACTGAAAAACTGGCGCAAACAGCACCCATTTTTGCAGAAGTAATCAGATCTTTTCCCGTTACCATACCTTTAATCATTCCTGCACGAAAGGCATCGCCTGCGCCTGTCGGATCAGATACCACAAGTGCTTTTGCTGACGGTATTTTTGTTTCCTGGTCCTGTAAATATACGATTGAGCCGTTTTCACCCAGAGTTGTAATAATACTTTTTGTAATTTTAAGAAGATCTGAATTTTCAAGTTCAGTAGCTTTTTTTATCATTTCCAGCTCATAGTCATTTGATATCAACATTTCAGAATCGGTAATTATCTCTGTCATTTGTTCCCCTGACAGTGCCGTGATAGACTGACCTGGATCAAAAATATAGGGAATACGGTATTCCTTGTAGATCCGGCCGTAGTTTATCATATCTTCGATATTACCCGGAGCTATAATTGCTATTGCCTCTTTCCAATCAACTTCGTCAAATTTATAGAGCGAGGGATATTTCATTGCTCCCGGGTTAAAACCCGTAATCTGGTTATCTGCTTTGTCTGTGGTAATATAAGCACCTGCGGTGAATTCTTCCGGAATTTTCCGAATGCCGCTTAACGGCAGGTTATGTTGATGCAGCCATGTTTCATAGCTGTCAAAATCTTTGCCGGCAGTTGCCAGAATCAGCGGCTTTTCTCCTAATAAAGAAAGGCTGTAAGCAATATTTCCTGCTGTGCCTCCAAATTTCTCGGTAAGGCCGTTAACCATAAAGCAGACATTTAGAATATGTATTTTTTCAGGTAAGATATGATCTTCAAATTTTCCAGGAAAGTCCATTATGCGGTCATAAGCCAGTGACCCGGACGCAAATATTTTCATACGATCACCCCCAAACATCCTTTTTAAATTCATCTATACCGATACTTTCAATAAAGCGCGCTGTTCTTTCTTTTTTCGTAAGCGTTCACGGAACATTGAAATTAGAAATTAGAAATTTGGCCTTCATACTTTTGTACTGTTGATGAACGTATTCAATTTTGGGCCGAGTTTTTCAACTATTGCTTTGTATTCTGTTACGCTTGACTCAGATAAAACTTTTCTTCTGATCTCCCCTAATTTCTACTTTCCAATTTCTAGTTTCAAGCCGTGAACGGCTACCTTTTTTATTATCAACTTTTATTACCAAAAATCAATACTTCTTAATCAGAAATTTACAAACCAAAAAAATAACTTATCAAGAACCTGAGGTGGCAGGTAATTAAATTTAAAACGGCTGACTGTTTGAGCGTATTAGTGAGCCTTAAGAAAAAAGAGGCGCTTTTGTATATCCTTGTTAAGGATATGAATTCAA
>JAIVWD010000264.1:0-5116 GCA_049190315.1 Deltaproteobacteria bacterium
CAAAAACAAATGTATATAAGAACAAAAAACCAATGTCCGTCAGTAAAAATATCTTGCAGCAAAAAGCAGGCATAACCGAAGAAATAAATATAGATGCTGTGGAAAACAATACATATACTGTTGAAAAACTGGTCAGTGTCTATACATCACTTGACAAGAACATCTCAAATCCCAAAAAATCTGCCATAGAAATTTTAACAAAAATAAAGACCTTTAAAGAGATATACGGCCCGCACAAAAAGGCCTGGAAGGCGCTCTGGAATAAAGCGGACATCAAAATTATTGGTGACAGACTTGCGCAAAAAATCGTCCGCCTTCATACGTACCACCTGCTTGTGGCTGCGTCTTTACACAACAAAAACATAGATGCGGGAATAACTGCAAGAGGACTGCACGGAGAAGCATACAGGGGACATGTATTCTGGGATGAGCTTTACATTCTGCCTTTTTATAATCTTCACTTTCCTAAAATCTCGCGCGCACTTTTAATGTACAGGTACAGACGCCTTAACGCTGCAAAGAAATATGCGAGGGAAAACAGATACCAGGGCGCCATGTTTCCATGGCAAACCGCAGATGACGGAAGCGAGGAAACTCAAGAGGTTCATTACAATCCCAAAGACGGTTCATGGGGACCTGATTTGAGCAGAAGACAAAGGCACGTCTCTATTGCCGTGTTTTATAATGTATGGAGATACATTTCAGATACAAACGACAGGAAGTTCCTCGAAAATTACGGCGCAGAAATTATGATTCAAATTGCCCGTTTCTGGGCGAGTATAGCAAAATATAACAAAACCTCGAACAAATATCATATTTCAGGAGTAATGGGACCTGACGAATTTCATGAAAAACTCCCTGATTCTAAAGAAGATGGACTAAAGGACAACGCTTATACTAATGTTATGACAGTATGGCTCCTTGGAAAAGCTGTTGAACTCATAGAAGGGCTTGGACAAAAAACACTCGAAAGGCTGTCCCAAAAGACAGGTTTTAAATACAACGAGATAGAAAAGTGGCAAGAGATCACAAATAAGATGAACGTCATCTTATCAGATAAAAATGTAATCAGCCAGTTCGACGGATATATGGACTTGAAAGAATTTGACTGGAATCAATATCGTGAAAAATACGGCGAGATACACCGATTGGATCGAATCTTGAAAGCCGAAGGAGATTCGCCAAACCGTTATAAGGTGTCAAAACAAGCTGACACCCTTATGATGTTTTATGTGCTTTCACCTGATGAAATCGGCCGTATATTCAAACAACTGGGATACAAGGTTGATGATGCTGTTGAATTTTTAAAAATCAACTACGATTACTATGAAAAGAGAACAAGTCACGGATCTACGCTCAGCAAAGTAGTGCACGCCGTGATTTCAAGTTATATCCACGCATCAGACACACCATGGGAATGGTTCATGGACGCGTTGAAAAGCGACATATTTGATACGCAGGGAGGCACTACGATCGAAGGAATACATTGCGGCGTAATGGCGGGCACACTTGACGTTATTATGAGATATTTTGCGGGAATAGATCTTAGCAGCGAAATCCCTGAAATAAATCCACACATGCCTGAGCACTGGAGCAATCTTGCTTTTAGAATATGCCATAAGAAGAAATGGTATAATTTTGAATTCACTAAAAAAACAATAAAAGTTACACTTGAGGGGAAAGGAAATAATCAGGTTTTATTAAACATAACAGGAAAAAAGATAAAACTTACACCCGGCAAAACCAGACTGATTAAAATCAATTATCATGGATAAAAACTCAGATATCAACAAATACATCCTTCAAAACTGTATAAAAAGAAATGCTGTTAATAAAAAAGAAAAGTATGCACCCATAATCGACTTTGTTTTTGCAGTATCCGGAGCTGCTGCATTAGGTAAAACCGCGTTTTGCAAAAATTTAGAAATATATCTGAACGACCGCCGGATAAATACTGTGCATATACCTCTTGACGGTTTTCTCCTGGATCGTAAAACAAGGCAGAACAGGAAATTAAGTGGATATAATCCGGAATCTACCGACATGCCGTTATTAATTGAAACAATGAAGGAACTTATCTATGATGGTCGAGAAATCAACCTGCCGCTTTATGATCACAGAACAGGCAAACACAGTGGTTTTAAATCAATCAGCCCTGGCAAGGTGATTATCCTGGATGGAATAATGTCCCTTCATTATGAAATAAGGGAGAGGTTTACAAACTTTAATATATTCCTTTACAGTGATGATCTTGTAATGCGAGGGCTGCGTTTGCTTGTGGATATGGAAGAACGGGGATATTCGGTTTTTGAGGCCCTATCACATTCAGATGAAGAATTTGCTTCTTATAACAAATGGATCTACCATCAAATCTTCTTTGCGAATTTACGTATTTCTGTTGGCAAGCAAAGAGGGTTGTCTATATGAAACTTTGGGTTATTTAAAAAAATACTTTACACTCAACAAATTTTGTTGTAGATATTCAAATTCTGATTTTAAAATTTCATAAAATATAATTTTAGGAGAAAAATCATGTCACGGATGTGTGAAATATGCGGGAAAAAACCACTTGTAGGCAATAATGTCAGTCATGCTCACAATAAAACAAAACGTCGTTTTAAACCAAATCTTCAAAGAGTGCGCGCTGTTCATAAAGGAAGAGTAAAAAGAATGATGGTATGCACCCGTTGTATAAGGTCGGGTTGCGTTGTAAAAGCATCTTAATTGATCTGACCTATACTTGTGACGGAATCGGAAAGCGAGTCAAAACATCATTCACTTGACAGCACAATTCTGAAAGTTCGATATCACACCTTTTAAAGCAATTTCAAAATGACAGATATATAGCAGCTATACGTAACCTTGAAATCAGCCGCGCAGTTTTTACATCTCTCAGAATACTGTCTCAGCGCAAAAAAACTACTTCCGTTTGAACCCTGCTTTCAATTGAATGTTAGGAACGGGGACGAAAATAACTTCCCAAATCTATGCGCCTACTTGGGGAAGTTATTTCGTCCCCGTTCCTTAGCGCGATATTTAAGCTGCACGCCTTTTAGAAAATTACGCAAGATCTGATCTTTACAGTCACGGTAGTGTTTATGGTCCGGCTTACGGAAAAACGCACTTAATTCGTGTTTACTAATGCGCAAATTAGCCAGGTCCATAATCTCCAATATGTCTTCGGCTTTCAGGTTTAATGCGATTTTTAATTTTCTGAGAATGATATTGTTAGTTAAACGCTGCTCCGGCTCGGGTTGTGGCCCTTCTTTTTTGCCTCGTTTATCGTTAATCAAACCATTCAGGAAAATCGCCAGATAGGTGTCGCTACATTTCTGATATGCAGGATCATCATCTTTTTTTAACCAACCGCTGATCTGCTCCCGCGTTACCTGATGATCAGCCAAGCCGAATACAGCAATCATTTTCGAATCGTTAAAGTCGAAGGTATAGCGGATACGGCGCAAGATATCGTTATTAGTCATAAATATGCTCCGATCTAAACTACAGTTGTGTCACAACGACTCAGTGTCTGGTCCCCCCTAATTCCCACGTCCTTAATTCCCCCCAGATGAGCCGACACAAAATGAAGGTTCCAATAAAACTGGTTGCTAATGCAAAAATCTCAAAAAGTATCCCAATTGGGATAACGATTTGTTGTGGTGCATTAAGACTGTACAGCACCCAGCCCATAAGAAAACGTATAGGTTTCCATAAGTTGAGAAGCACGATTATGAATATTGGTATAAGCAACAAGCATATGCCGATCATGCCAAGCACGTGAATTACAGAATAGGATGGCTTTTGAGCTACCTCAATATCGCATGCCGAACGTCGTCGTCTTAATGTGATGATCAGCCATAGAAGAAAAACTCCGATGGATAGAACAAAAGTCAATAGCGGAACAAGGGCTTTCATACATCAATAGCCTCTAAATCTTTGCTGATACCAGTAGGATTCAAACACTAACTCGTACCGCTCACTTGACGCAGACGGTATCCAAAAAACTACCAGAAAAATGATAAGCTGCCGCAAAACTACAAATATTCTAAATCGGCTCGGCTGCGGTCAAGTGCAGCAGGGCTAAATGCGGACCTTATTTACTTATTTATGGATGTCCCTAATTCCCGCTAATTCCTGAATTCCTCTCCCAAAGTCCATTTTTGAAATTTATTTTGCTAAGTCCATAATTGATATGTCATAAACAGTTATTTTCACATTATCAAAAACAAGTTCATCATTGTTTACATTAAATAAGTAAGACATAGATTCGCCTGGTGCAAGTTTTACTTGCCCCCATTCGTCTTTTACATAAACTAACTCATTTTTGTTATACAACTCTATTGTATGTGCTATTTTACCAAGATATTCTTGGCTAGCATTTTTAACCTGGTAAATAACGAGCTTCTGAATTTTTGAAAACTGTTTATTCTCAATAATTTTTGGAGAAGATATCTCAACTATTTTTTTTGTTTCAAAGAAGAGTTTATTTTCTTCCGCTTGTATCCTTTTATCTTCCTCGTTATCGAAAAAACCAAAGCCGTCTCGTATTTGCTTTCCTGCTTCTTTTACAAACCCTTCAATTAATTTTTTTCTTTCAAGATCATCTTTTGCATCTTCACTTATCGAAATTAACTCTTCATATACTGCCCTAATTTCGCTTGCAGCTTTGTTTTTCTTTAGTTGATCATATGAAAAAAGAGCGATTACAATAAGAATAGTAATTACGATAGGGCTATTTAGTATTCTCCACATAATTTTGCTTTCTCCTGTCCGATATTTTTTTGCCTTCATGGTAGGAATGCCGGTTACCCGACACCCCCAACACAGTCCCGGACGCACAACATGCGGGACATTCATAAATAACTTGTGCTATAGCAACTGATAGTTATGCTCTTTAGCGATCTTTTCTCCTCTACTTACAGCATATCCTACTCCCGGCTGAGTCATTTCTAATTGTTTTGCCAAATCCGTGCAACTTATTCCCAACTCCCGAACTGCCCAATAGCATAACAGGTCCCTGGCCTCAACTTGAACCTTGCGTCTGCCTTTTGAATATATTTCTTCTGTTTCTATATCATATATCCTGGAAACCATCTGGCTTATCTTTTTGAGATCA
>JAIVWD010000265.1:0-5113 GCA_049190315.1 Deltaproteobacteria bacterium
GGCAAGTAAAAATAAGTTGTACGGATTGCGCCGAAATTTTGTTTGTTTTTCAAGGCGCGTTAAGGCGCGCATAACGAGTTATGTAAGCCTTGACGCAACGCAGAAAACAAGCAAAAGGACAAGCAAGATGTGTAAGTTATTTTTACTTGACGACTTAGCTTGTTAAAAATATGTCCGCTTCAGGTATAATCGAATTCAAACCATGAAAAACTCACGCATAAGATATCGTAAAGAAAGAACTTGCCATGGATGAAAACAATAGTGATGGCTTAACGAGCTCTAACTAAATAATGACAACATCCTACCAGGTTCTTTCTTAACGATATCTAATACTCTCAAACAGTTTAGCGCTATAATGCTTCACTTCGTGTCCTGTTTTGAATTCGATCACACCTGAAGCTCGCCCGCAGCCGGTTAATGTTACATAAAAATGAGCTTGTAATTTTCTGATAAAGCTAAAAAGTTGAAATATTTTTCCGGAACTGTGGATTAATTACATAACATTATTATTAAGTCAAGTTAATTATGCATAATTATATACAATTACGTTATATTGTGCTTATAATTATTCAACAACTATATATAGTGTAACTACTCAGGCGGATAGACTGAAGGCTGAAGCTTCCTGACAGCCTTCTACCTTTTCTCGTTCCTATGCTCCAGCGTGGGAACGAGGCATATTCCCCAAATTTATCCTCGACTTTGACGTTGCCCTGAGCTTTACCTTGACTTTAATGGTTAATTTCCTTATGTTTGCAATAAGTTAATTTTTCTAAACTTTTTATATCGACTAATAGTTGAATAAAAACCCATGATACGATTTCTTGAATTTGCAGGGAGACCGCTTGTATGTTTTGTTGAAGAATGCGGCAGAATTATGCTCCTTCTGCTGTCAACCATATCGTGGGCGTTCCGTCCGCCGTTTCGTTTTAGAGTAATTTTTAAGCAGATGGAATTTGTTGGAGTCAATTCCGTTGGCGTTGTTCTGATTACAGGCGCTTTTACAGGCATGGTTCTCGCTCTTCAGACGTATCATGGTTTTAAAATGTTCGGGGGCGAAGCCCTGGTGGGCTCAACTTTGGCCCTGGCAATGACCCGCGAACTTGGGCCTGTTTTCACAGCCTTAATGGTGACGGGGCGTGTTGGTTCAGCGATGGCGGCGGAACTTGGCACCATGAAAGTCACAGAGCAGATTGATGCGTTAAATACGATGTCAGTCAGTCCCGTTCAATATCTGGTTATGCCTCGTATAATCGCCGCAATATTAATGCTTCCTGTTTTGACAATTATATCTGATTTTGTCGGTATTGTGGGCGGCTATTTTGTCGGAGTTAATCTTCTAAAAATCAATTCAGGAATTTTCATAGCCAAAATAATCGATATTGTTGAACTTGATGATATTTTCAATGGACTTATAAAAGCTGCATTTTTTGGATTAATTCTTTCTCTTGTAGGTTGTTACAAGGGAATCTACACAATCGGCGGCGCTGAGGGAGTTGGAAGAGCGACAACTCAGTCGGTGGTCTTGTCATCGATATTGATTTTTATTAGTGATTATTTTCTTACGGCAGTCATGTTCTGATGATCAAACTAATAAAGATAACTAAATCATTTAAGAGCCAAAAAGTTCTGGACGAACTTGATCTTAATATAGATCCTGAAAAGATTACCGTTATTATTGGTCAGAGCGGAGGAGGCAAAAGCGTTCTCTTAAAGCATATTATAGGTCTTATAAGGCCTGATTCAGGGCAGATTATCATTGACGGAATTGACATTACAAATCTAAACGACAAAAAGCTTAATGAAATACGAAAAAAGTTTGGTATGCTTTTTCAGGATGCAGCCTTATTCGACTCGATGACGGTAGGTGAAAATGTGGCTTTTCCTTTAAACGAACACACGCGATTATCAAGAAAAGAGGTCAATAAAACAGTTAATGAGAAGTTAAATCTTGTTGGATTGGAAAATGTGACACACAAAATGCCTTCCGAACTATCGGGTGGTATGCGCAAGCGAGTTGGACTTGCAAGGGCTATTGCGCTGGATCCCAAAATTGTACTATTTGATGAACCCACAACAGGCCTTGATCCTATAATGCGCGAAAGCGTTGATGAGCTTATTGTGTCGACCCAGAAGAGGACAAAGGCGACCTTTGTTATTATTAGTCATGATATTGAGTCTGCCTTTACGATTGCACATAAGGTAGCCATGTTATATCAGGGTAAAATTGTTGCTGTTGGGACACCGGATGAAATACGTTCATCAAATAATTCTTTTGTTAAACGATTTATTAAGGATTTAAGAGGGCAGGGATCGGGGATCAGGGATCAGGGATCAGGGGATTAAAGTAAAGGATTTAGGGATTATTGATTATTTGGTGGCATGGACAAACTTGTTTGTCCGTGTTTGGAATGCTGGAATTAAGGAATTAGGGGATTTTCTTTGTCAAATTTAAGCGTAGAAGCAAAAGTCGGTGTTTTTGTCGTAATTGGAATGATAATTCTTGGATACATGTCCATGCGGCTGGGTAAGCTTGGTTTTAAAAGGGATAAAGGATATGAGGTTAATGTATATTTTGATTCAGCATCCGGTCTTGAAGAAGATGTTCCAGTTGAGATCGCAGGAGTTGAAGTGGGCAGGGTCCGCAAGATTTTACTTGAAGACGGGAAAGCGCTGGTAATTCTGCGAATAGATTCCAATGTTAAACTTAGAAAAGATGTTAAAGCTTCAATCAGAAGCAGGGGAATACTTGGTGATAAATATGTTGTGCTGGTTCAGGGCTCCCCGGCAGCTCCCTTGATTGAACCGGATGGGCGCATTGTCAGCACTGTCCCTACAACAGATTTGGATGGCCTGATGAATGTTCTCGGAGATGTGGCAAAAAATATCAACAAGCTGACACGTTCGTTTGCGAATGTAATGGGAGGTGAAAAGGGCGAAGCTTCACTTCGTTCAATAGTTGATTCTATGCAGTCTGTGGCTGAAACTCTGGACAGAACCGTGCAGGAAAACAACGAAGGACTTGTAAAAATAATAGCAAATCTTTCCGAGTTCTCAGCGACAATAAATGAAATTTCATCAAAGATTAATAAAGGAGAAGGAAGCATAGGGAAATTAATTAACGAGGAAGATACGGTTCAAAGGTTAAACGGAACACTTGCGTCGCTTAAAGAAATAACTGAAAAGATAAACAGGGGAGAAGGATCATTAGGAAAGCTGATTAATGAAGAAGAAACTGTTGAAAATATAAATTCAACTCTTACCAGCATAAATGATTATATGCAAAAACAGGAAGCTTTTAGAACATATCTGGATTACAGAGGAGAATATCTTTTTGACAGCAATGAGGTTAAATCCTATCTTACTCTTCGTATTCAACCAAGGGAGGACAAGTATTATTTGCTTCAGGTTGTTGATGATCCGAGTGGAGTGGAGTCTGAAACAGATATCACAACTACTACAAACGGAGTAACCACAACAGAGCATATTGAAAAGAACGAAAAAAATGAAATTAAGTTTTCAGCCCAAATCGCCAAGCGTTACTATGACCTTGGCTTGCGCGGTGGAATTTTTGAATCTACAGGTGGTTTCGCATTTGATTACTATCTTTTCAAAGATCGCCTGACCCTCTCACTGGAAGCCTTTGATTTTGATTCAGACAGCAATGCTCACCTGAAATTCAAAGCAGATTTTACACCATTTAAGCATTTATATATCACTTCGGGTTTTGATGATTTTATAAGCGATGAAGGGAATGAATCTTTTTTTATCGGAGCTGGAATTAACTTTTTAGATGATGATCTCAAAACCCTTCTTTCGAACCTTCCATTTTATAAATAAATAAAACTACTCAGGCGTTTAGGCTGAAGGCTATAGGCTGAAGGAAACAGATGATTCCTGAGCGTTATTCTCTATATTTAAGACAAAATTTCCGGCCGCTTAATTTAGGTAATAACATATTGGCTTCTTGGAGTCTTTTCCCTAAAAGTCTTCACCCTATCCACCTGAGTAGTTACAATATTTTTTCTTTAGCCAGATCTATATAGATAGAGTCTTTATAATCAGAAATAATTTTATTAAAAGCCTCAGCGCTTTTATCTTTGTTTCCCATTACTGCGTAAAGCCGTCCTAAATTAAACAGAGCTTCATCTTTATTTGCATCATCAGGTCCGGACATAATCATTTCAAGATATTGTGCAGCAGCATTGTAATCTTTTTTTCCTTCCTGAGAGTATGCAAGACCGCTCAATATAAGGTTTTTAACAAACGGATTATTTTCAAACTCTGAAAGGGCTTTATTATACAATTCCGTCGCTGTATCAAAATCACCAGCATTGTAACAGATGTTTGCATACATAACCCTTGCCAGTTTCGCGCTGTCCTTTCCCCAATTGTTTTCAATAATCTGATTAAAATCATTTGCCACTTCCCGGCAGGCTTTTACAGCTCCTTGTTCGGCTTTAATTTTTTCATGAAATTTGTATATTTCTCCTTCAATTGATAAATTAGCTGGGAATCTTATTTCAAAAGCAACTTCATTTAATGGAGAAGTTACATTAAGATCTGCTATTGAAGAGACTAATGCTCTACAAGGTTCGCGGACAATTTATTTTTATATCCCGGGGAATGGACCTTTTACAATTCAACCAACTTCGCTTTTACCAACCATAAATGAGATAGTGACAATAGATGCAACAACTCAAAGTGGCTATGCTGGTTCGCCTATAATTGAATTGGATGGGTCTGGTACAGTAGCAAACGGTTTAACAGTTTCCGGAGGTGGAAGTACTGTTAAGGGACTCGCAATAAATAACTTTGCTAGTTATGGTCTGACGCTTTCTGCTGTTGGAGGCAATACTATTGTAGCAAATCAAATATCAGGAATATTGATAAGTTCCTCGGGGAATAATATCAATGGTAATGATATCACTAATTCAACTGGTGACGGAATTTCTATTACTGTTGGTGCAGAAAATAATCAGATTGGAGTTTCATCAAGTAATAATGTTAACGATAATACTGGTTACGGAATATCTATTGTTGATGCGAACGGAAATCAAGTATCAAACAATACTGTTGGCACGAATGCCTTAGGAGGTATTTTCATATCTAG
>JAIVWD010000266.1:0-5092 GCA_049190315.1 Deltaproteobacteria bacterium
GCACCGAAGTAGTCAGAAATGCTTGTCCTCGACTTGATCGGGGAATGGATTCCCGCCTTCGCGGGAATGACGGCTATATTTGCGACACTACATAGATGACAGGACACTAGTACCGAATTCATTAGGCAAAAAATAAAAATTCCTATACTACCAAATTAACGTTTCAAATATAATAATACCATTATGAAAAATAACATAAATATAGATTCAACCAATATAGGTGTTGTGGGGGCAGGAAGCTGGGGTACAGCTATTGCAAATCATCTTGGCCTGAAAGGTTTTAAAGTTGATTTATGGGTATTTGAAAAGGAAGTTAAAGACCAGATTGAAAAATATAGAGAAAACAAAATTTTTCTTCCGGGTTTTACTCTTTCTTCAAATATATTTCCATCAAATGATCTGTCCTCTGTTGTCTCAGATAAAGACTTGCTGATAATTGTTGTCCCGTCACATCTTATGAGGGAAATGGCCGGCAAAATTACAGGTTTAATCTCAAAGGATACAATTATAGTATCAGCCTCCAAGGGGATTGAAAACAAAACCCATTTAACAATGTCCGGCGTACTGAAAGAAGCTCTTCCTGAAATCTCAGACGACAAACTTGCAGTACTTTCAGGGCCCAGCTTTGCCAAAGAAGTCGCAAATAAGGTGCCGACTCTGGTCACTGTAGCCTCAAAAAACAAGAATGTTGCTGAATTTGTACAGCTTGTTTTTTCCACAGAGTTCTTCAGGGTTTATACTACCGATGATTTAATCGGCGTTGAATTAGGCGGTTCCGTAAAAAATGTTATCGCCATTGCTGCAGGAATAATAGATGGACTTGATTTTGGATTAAATACAAGGGCAGCTCTAATAACAAGAGGACTCGCAGAGATGAGGCGACTTGGATTAAAGTTAGGCGCAAGCGCCCATACTTTTTCAGGGCTTGCAGGTATTGGTGATTTAATTTTAACCTGCACCGGAGATTTAAGCCGCAATTATACCGTGGGCAAAAAAATTGGGGAAGGAAATAAGTTAAACGAAATCCTTTCTGAAATGCGCATGGTCGCAGAGGGAGTAAAAACAGCCAAGTCTATTTATAACTTGTCGAGAAAGATAGGTGTTGAAATGCCTATCTGCCAGGAAATTTATCATATTCTTTATAACGATGTCTTACCTGAAGAGGCTGCACGCAGGTTGATGAGCCGCGATCTCAAACAGGAAATAGATGAATAAAGAAAAATATCCGCAATGTTTTGGTGTGATTGATTCTGTTTTCCCCAAAAAAGAGAACGGACTTAGAGTTAGTCCGGAATCCTGTATTCACTGTTCTCATAAAACAGAGTGCTTAAAATCAGCAATGCAGGGACCGGGTGGATTAAAAGTCAAAGATGAATTTATTGACAGGGCATATGAGTCCAAAATGATAGGCTTTCTGGAAAGATGGTCCAAAAAGAAAGACATCAAGCGCAGGCTTAAAAAGATTGAAGATTGAAGATTGAAGATTTGTGGTATCGCTTCGCTCTATCATTTTAATTAAAATTAATAAAATTCCTTAGATATTCAATATTCAATCGTCAATCTTCAATTTGCTTCCGGCTTGTCCGGGTTAGAAATCAGGAGAAAGTAATTAATGAGATCTATTAAAGATACGGCAATTTCAGGCAAGAAACTTCTGATCAGGGTTGATTTTAACGTCCCAATGGATGAGCACCAGAATATTACTGATGATACACGTATACGTGCTGTCCTGCCTACTTTGAAATATGCATTGGACCATAATGCTGTATTGATTATAGCCTCTCATTTGGGCAGGCCAAAGGGTAAGGTCGTGCCCGAATTCAGTCTTGCTCCTGTTGCCAAGCGCCTTGCCAGGCTTCTTGAAGAAAATGTCATAATGGCGACTAACTGTGTCGGCCCTGATGTAGAAAAAATTGTATCAAACATGAATACAGGCGATGTTTTACTTCTTGAAAATCTGCGTTTCCACCCTGAAGAACAAAAAAATGATGATGGATTTGCAGAAGAACTGGCTAAGCTCTGCGATGTTTATGTTAATGATGCCTTTGCTGTATCTCACCGTTCCAATGCTTCTGTTGTAGCAATAACTAAATATGCACCTTTATCTGTTGCAGGTTTTTTACTTCAAAAGGAGCTTGATTATTTCAAAAAAGCCATAGCCGATCCAAAACGTCCCCTTGTTGCTATTATAGGGGGTTCAAAGGTGTCAAGTAAGCTGGGGGCTTTAGAAAACATGCTTAAACATGTTGACAAGTTTATAATCGGTGGAGCTATGGCCAATACTTTTCTAAAAAGCACGGGATGTGATGTCGGCAAGTCAAAAATTGAAGAGGATCTTATTGATGTAGCCGGATCAATAATAAAAAAAGCAACAGAGAACGGAATAAAATTTTACCTCCCTGTTGATGCAAAAGTGGCCAGCCAGTTCAATTCAAAAGCCGAGGTAAAGATTGTACCTATACAGGAGATACCTTCCGAGTGGATGGCGCTTGATATAGGGCCTGCAACTTCTTTGCTTTATTCTGAAGTTCTGCAGGATGCAAAGACAATAATCTGGAATGGCCCAATGGGTGTTTTTGAAATAGATGCTTTCAGCAGGGGAACAATTGACATGGTAAACAGCGTGGCTGAATCTTATGCGATGACAATTGTCGGAGGCGGCGATACAGACGTCGCTGTACACAAGGCCGGCAAGAGTGATATGATAACATATATATCAACGGGCGGAGGTGCTTTTCTAACGCTGCTCGAAGGCAAGTCATTACCCGCCGTAGTTGCTCTCAATAATACTTAAGGTGAAATAGGCTGAAGGCTGAAGGCTGAAGGCTGAAGGCTGAGTAGTTACAAATAATATATAAAATTTATGCTCCTTAAACCTCCTACCGGCAAATATATAATTCTATTTCTTGCTGCTGTATGTGTCTTTGCTTTGGCTGGATACATATACAGCGAACCCTTATTCAAATATATCACTAAATATTACCATCTTGTTACCGATAAGGAAAAAATCGAAGGGTTTATAACCTCCTATGGAAATGGAATAGGAGCGCCTGCGATTTTCATTATAGTTCAGGTCTTACAAGTTCTGTTCGCACCCGTTCCCGGTGAAGCAAGCGGCTTTATTGGAGGATATCTTTTCGGAGCAACCAGGGGGTTTATATATTCAAGCATTGGCCTTACTATAGGATCATGGATAAATTTTTTAATCGGACGATTTTTAGGAGAACATTATGTCAGGAAACTTATTCCAGCCAGGCAGCTAAAGAGGTTCGATACCATCATAAAACATCAGGGAGTTATAGCTGTTTTTATTTTATTTATTTTCCCCGGCTTTCCCAAAGACTCTCTTTGCTTTTTCCTCGGATTCAGCGCTATTCCAATCAAGCTCTTCATGATACTATCTTCTATTGGACGTATGCCCGGAACATTTATGTTAAGCCTTCAAGGCTCACTGCTTATTGAACATAGCTATAAAATGTTTGCGCTTATTCTTGTCATATGCATTGTATTAATATTTATAACTTTTCGTTATAAAGAAAATCTATATAGATGGATAGAAAAAATTAATGGGACTAAAACCTAAGTTGTTGACGATTATTTAAAACAATGATAATAAGACCTTGCTTGTTAGGAATCAGGGAAGGAGAAAAAATTGGCATTCTGGACTGTAAGAGAAGCGCTCAGTCAGGCAAATAGATTAAGACGTTCGTATTACGAACTGTTGAGAGACGAGCTTGACCAATTTATGGTCGGTTATACCCTTATAGATTCCTATAAAAATTTTCTAAACAAAAACATCCCTTACCCCTTTGTTGAAAAGCGTGAGCTTAAACCCCGTGCCCGCATTCCTGACCTGGAATATGAATGCCAGAATACTTTCCTGGTAATTTTTCTTGAAGATACAATTCCGGCTGCTCACAAGAAGTATATAAGGTTTTTCGATGTAAACAAGTCCACCAAGACTAATCTTCTTCGTTCTAAAACACTTCGACTTTCAGACGACTTTGACAGAAATCAGAAATACATAGACTCCGTTCATTTTTATGACTTTATTAGAATGCTTCTTCCAGTCGATTACGCCCTTCTTATTCAAAGAACTCCGGGCATTAAGACAAGAAACCGCTACAATCTTTCTCATTTTCATGTAAAAATTGACTGGCCTATTGCAGATGCAGCCGAATCCCTGGCTCAAAGTCTTCGCTATATATCAAAAGATCTGTATGAAAAGGGAGATAAATACGCAGAAGATATACAAAAAAAGTTTTTCGAATATTATGGTCTTCATGTCAGTGCCGGCGGCAGAAGAACCGCTGCTATTGTAGCAGCCCAGTATCTGAAAAAAATTCCATGTATTAGTACCGTGTATGTAGGAAGCAGTGAATCAAGGGCTTTGATGCGGATTTCCGAAAGAGGAGTATCAAGGTCAGTTCTTATGAAGTTTACAGACGAAGAATTACACCAGATTTCAGAGGCAAACAGCCTTACTCCAAACACTTTCAAGAAGAACTATATGGTTACACGTGAAGGGAATAAAGGCATTTTCATATTTCAGACAACCTATCTCTATACAAACCATTCAAGACCGCCCGATGATGGCAAACTTCATGAACTTAATCCCGATCTGTACTGGCTGAGAGTCGGCGCTCAACATATAATTCCAAAACCGGGTGTCTGGAAATATCCTCCTCTTCCATTTAACATAATCTATACGTAACAGTAGTCGGCATCCTTCATTCACCAGTTTACACTTTTTTCGAAAAAGCGTGTATTATCGAATTGAATGCCGATATCGAAACTGGAAACTGGAAATTTGAAATTAGGTAACGCATCTACATCTTTGCATTTTTTCCAATTTCCAATTTCTAGTTTCAAATTTCACTGCCAAAATACAAGATCAACAAAGTGTAAACTACTTTTGACTTGTCGTGAAGGATGCCCCAATAGTCTATAATTCTTTCATCATTGCTATCTCATCGCAGTCGGGGAATTTAACACACAGTAAACAATCTCCCCATATCTTGAGAGGAAGCTCTGATCTGGGTATTTTTACAAAACCGTATTTCTCGAAAAATTCCGGCCTGTAGGTAAGTGT
>JAIVWD010000267.1:0-5066 GCA_049190315.1 Deltaproteobacteria bacterium
GACCTGCACCAATCTCTTGCGCATCAAGGACTTGCGAAAGGTCTCGACATATCCATTGGTATGCCTACGCTTTTCGCAAACCTTGCTGCATCAAGATCTTAGCACATTTCTTCGCAAAAAATCGCTTAACTTAGGTATCAGTTATGAAAAAACACTGGCAAATACTTCAACCGGATATCGGTTCTGTAAGAAAAATCAGTAACGCTCTTAAATGTAATCCAATCATAGCAAGCATTCTAATTAATCGAAACATTGTTTCTGTTGAGGATGCCTTTGATTTTCTTAATCCCTCTTTTAACAATATGCGTTCTCCGTTTTCAATAAAAGGAATAAATACCGCTGTCAGCCGTATTTATTCCGCAATAATCAATAATGAAAAGATTTTAATCTTCGGAGATTACGATGTCGACGGAATAACAGCTACAACTATCCTTTTAGAGTTCTTCAGTTACATAGGAGCAAATGCATATTACTATATCCCGCACCGGATAAAAGAAGGATACGGTCTGCAAAAAAACCATATTACAGATTATGCGCTGCCAAAAGGAATAAACCTTATAATAACTGTGGACTGCGGGTCCAGCAGTTACGATGCTGTGAAAGCTGCACAAGATATTGGAATAGATGTAATTATAACCGATCATCACAGAATATCGGACAGACCGCCTCATGCATTTGCTGTTGTAAACCCAAAACGCACTGATTGCACCTCAGGTCTTGATAACCTCGCAGGAGTTGGTGTGGCCTTTTATCTTCTGATCTGCCTCAGAAAACACCTGCGTGACAACAGCTTCTGGCATACTTTGCCGGAGCCTAATTTAAAAAATCTTTGCGATCTTGTAGCCCTTGGAACCATTGCTGATATGGTTCCTCTTGTTGATGAAAACCGGATATTAGTTAATGCGGGACTTGAAAAAATCTACACAGGTGAACGTAATGGGATGAAAGCATTGATCGAAGAATGTAAATTAAAAGGCCCGTTAACAGATACGGATGATATTGCTTTCAAGCTGGCGCCAAGGTTAAATGCACCGGGCAGAATAGACCATGCAAAAACCGCAGTTGAACTTTTAACTGCAAAACACCTTGACATGGCGAGACAAATTGCTCAAACGCTCAACAAACTGAATATCCAAAGACAGGTTATTGAAAAAAAACTAACTGAAAATATCCTGTTTTATTTAAATGAAAATCCTCATCTGCTACAGAAGAAAACTCTCGTATTATCTAATCAGGGATGGCACGAAGGGATTCTTGGGATCGTTGCGTCAAGGCTTGCAAAAAAATTCTTCCGGCCTGTTGTGCTTATTTCAACAAAAGACGGTATTGGTAAAGGTTCTGCGAGAAGTATTCCCGGATTTGACCTGTATGACGGGCTTATGAATTGTGCAAGTGATCTTGAAACTTTTGGCGGGCATTCAATGGCTGCGGGCTTAAAAATAAAAAATGAAAATATAACTCTATTTCAAGAAAATTTTGAAAAAAATGCAAGTAAACAAACAATAAATCTTGTGCCGGTAATTACAATTGATTATGAACTTAATTTCGATGATATTTCAGACACGCTGATTGACGATCTTGAAGCCTTAAAGCCCTTTGGAGCAGGAAACCATGAACCTCTTTTTACGGCTAAAAACATTAAAGTTTTATCTTCTAAAATTGTTGGTGAAAACCATAGAAACATGCTTTTAAAGCAGAACTCATCCAGCAAAGGAAAAGGCTTTAACGCAATTCATTTCAACATTGATAAAAGCAAACCATTAAATGACGGATTTGATAAAATCGCATTCAGATTGCGCTGGAACCACTGGAATGGAACAAAAAAAGCACAAATTATTATTGAAGAAACTTAGAAACATTTGCAATATTTTCCTTGCAATCCATTTTACATACAATTATTATGCCTTGCAAAAAAAATTAAATGAACAGCGGGCGTTCAGTGTTGGATTCCCTTCGTTAACCTTCACTAACCCTGAACCGTTACAACAACTATAGGTGATAATCCATGGCTAAAATATTCAGGCCAAGTAATCGTGAAGCAAGTATTTTGTCTAAAATAGAATCTTCAAAGGAATATGCTAAAAGACGGGCAATAAAGAGCGTAAAAGAATGTATCGAACCGCTCTCGAATGCTATTGCCATGAAGCTTATTGAAAACAATATCATTGAAACAACCAATAAAAACGGATTGGAAGAACAGATTAATAAATGCCTCGATAAGTTAAGCCATTCTGATGAGTTTGATATTGACTACCAAATTGCACCAGTTAGAAATATTGTTCCAAATCCACATATCGTAAGTATTTATGTTACCTCTTTTGTCATAGAAAAACTAATAAATCACAAAGATGTTATTGATATATTCGGTTCTGATGAAGATATATATTTTTGCATAAACCAGCAAGTTGTCAAAATCCTGCCATAACCATGCGCCCATCATTTCATCCAAGGCTAATCAACGGACCTTTTGATGACCCGGGAATATTTATCCCCTTTTTATTTGAAAAACGAGCCCTGATTTTCGATTTAGGCGATATTAATTCTCTTTCAACAAGAGATATTCTTAAGATAAGCCATATTTTTGTCACACATACACATATGGATCACTTTGTGGGTTTTGATAGAATGCTTCGGCTTTTCCTCGGCCGCGAAAAAAACTTATATCTGTATGGTCCCGAAGGTTTTATGAAGAATGTTGAAGGAAAACTGGATAGCTATTCATGGAACCTTGTAGGAAATTTCAGCAACTGCTTCTCTTTAAATGTTACCGAGGTGCATCCTGAGCACCTGATTTCCAGAAAGTATGTTTGTCAAAACAGATTTATCCCTGTTAGAAAAGATGTAAAAGTACCCTTTAACTCCACCCTTTTAAAGGAACCGGCCCTGTCCGTTTCTGCTGTAATCCTGGACCACAGCATACCATGCCTGGGATTTTCAATCAAAGAACGATTTCACGTTAATATAATTAAAGACAAAGTCATTGCTCTTGGACTTGAAATAGGCCCCTGGCTAAAAGACTTCAAACAAGCATTATTCAAGCGCCAGGATCCTGAATCCGAATTCAAGGTAAGATACGGAAAAGATAATAAAGAAAAGAAATTTATTCTCGGCAATCTATCAAAACAAATCGCCCTTATTACTCCCGGGCAAAAGGTTACATATATTGCAGATGTGGTTTACAGTGACCGTAACAAAGAAAAAATAACAGGGCTTGCAAAAAATTCGGATCATCTTTTTATAGAAGCAGCGTTTCTTGAAAATGACAGAGACATGGCTGAAAAAAAATATCACCTTACTGCTCATCAGGCCGGCAAATTAGCAGGCAAGGCCAATATTAAACAATACACTCTTTTCCACTTCTCACCAAGATATACAGGAAAAGAATATCTATTAATAGAAGAAGCACAAACTGCTTTTTTGAAGAGCTTTTAGGATTTTTAAAAATTAGGGATATGCAACGAATAAGCAGGAAAGAATATATCAGGAGGTTCTCCCTGTCTTCAGGTGATATGTGTAAATATTTTCACAATTATTATGCATTATGACTCACAATATTAATTACATTTAAGCTTATTTTGTTAATTTTAATTCCCCATTGTTAATTATTAAAGATAGCTTTAATGGGCTGTAGCTAAGCGTTTAAACTATTCATATAGTTCTTGTAGTCTTGAACAAAATCCGGGCATATTATTTGCATATAGTTTTATCAAAGAGCCGGTCCGACAAATAGGTTGAAGTCCGTTTTGGGCAGATTATATGAATCAGCAATTGGATCTGTTTTAAATTCAATTCAATAGAAAACACATATAATGTTAATGCGGTTTTAATAAAACAATGTTGTCGGACCGCCTCTATCTTTTTAGCAATGTATTAAAGGCTTGTGGAATATTCCACAAGCCTTTTTTATGCAAAAAAATATTTTGTAATTCACAATTCAAGCTTTGACACCAAGTTTTCCCCCACCCCTCCTTTTCTATCGATTCATCCCATATATTACTGCCACAATGTAATATATAACCATTTTTTGAATGATTTAGAAATACTATGTAAATAATGTAATAGTTTTTATGTAATTTGCCCCACAATTACATAATTTTTCATGTGATTTAGAATGGCTGTCTTCCCCCCAATTGATTTAACAGTTTAATATCTCTAACATTCCCATCAAATCGGCCATAGCTATTTGATTTTGCATGATTTTTGCGTGCATAAAGTTTGGAAAACATAGGCGATGTTTCTAACCGATTTAAGAAAGGAGGCAAAGTATGAGAAATGGATTAATTCTTGGTTTTGTTTTGACGTTTTTTATTGTAAGTGTAGCGACAGCAGGTCCAGCAGATTTAACAGGGACTTGGAGCGGAGAAGCTACATCGATTGTATGTTGTCCGAACGACGAAAATGGTGTAGATTGCGAAACCGTTACAGTTGGAGCGACTGCTTATATGGTGCAAGATGGAAATCTTTTTTATGGCACTTTTGAAGCGGAAGAGTATATGCATCCATGCTGGGGACTTATAAGCGGCCAGCAAGCTGTTTTGACCGGAACTATTTCTGTTGATAAGAAGATATCCGGCGTAATGGGCGTTCCTGGGGATTTAGGTAATATTCAGGGAATAGGGTTATTTGAGGGCAAATGGAGCGGAGATAAAATGAAAGTAGTTCTCCGAGATTTATCTGATGGAAGCACTACAATAGCTGTAATTACCAAATAATGATATTTAAGAAACAAAGTAAGATCAACTTCAAAATATTTATCATGAGGAGCAGGGATTTTTCCCTGCTCCTCACTATATAACTATTAGATATCTTCAACAGAGTTGTTCAACCTTGGCGTTATGAAGTTGGCAAGGAATCTATAAGAGTGCCATCTGTGCTCGAAGCCGGAAGCAAAGTCAAGCCATAAGAAGCGTCGAGGAAGCTTGCTATATAATCGGTGTTGAGGGGGAATTGCCACCAACTCCTATGGTGAAGTATTCCTCGTAATAATTATACCATGGAGTGCGTAGACAAAGCGTAAAGTCCGCACAAAGGGTCTTAAGTTCTGTTATGAAGGGAGGAAACCATGC
>JAIVWD010000268.1:0-5046 GCA_049190315.1 Deltaproteobacteria bacterium
TACGTTGAAATGACAATAGAAGTTAAAATACCTTTAAAGAAATCATATTTCCAGTATTTTAACATAATTAATAAATATTCGAGATAATTTTAATTTATTAACGTTATTTAGAATATTTTCGTAATAATAATTGTTGGGACTCATGAGCAAACCATTATGAAACAATATAGAACATGCATTCTGTACATGGCGAACATTTCTTTTTTACTGTTTTTATCACAGGTTGTTCTTGCCAATTCATCTTATAACCCACTTGCAGTATCTTCTCAGTTCAAGTTAGAAACATTGGATATTGTAGTTCAAGATGCGAAACGCGAACGGGAAATTCCCATTCGTGTCTATTTCCCGCCGAAAAAATCTCCTGTTCCGGTCATACTATTCAGCCATGGACTGGGTGGTTCTCGTGAAGGAAATAAGTATCTTGGTAATCACTGGGCGGCTCGTGGATATTTAGTCGTATTTCTACAGCATCCAGGAAGCGATATCTCTGTGTTTAAAAATATTCCTTTGGATCAACGTAAGACGGCCATTCGAAAAGCGGTAGGCATGCAGAGCTTTCTTTTGAGAATTATGGATATTCCATCTGTGCTCGATCAGCTTAACCGCTGGAACAAGGCCGAAGGACACTTATTGGAGGGGCGTATGAATCTTATGCGCATTGGTATGTCAGGTCATTCCTATGGTGCTAAGACGACACAAGCGGTTAGTGGGCAACGTACACTTCGGGGAAGACGATTGTTTCCCGAAACGCGAATCAAAGCGGCCATTGCATTCAGTCCCAGCAGCTCTCGTCGAAACAAAGATCCTGAAGAAGTATTTGGCACAGTAAAGATTCCATGGATGTTGATGACAGGCACAAGGGATATAACTCGGATGGGCGGTGCCGACATGAAGTCTCGCCTCGCTGTATTCCCTGCCCTTCCCCCTGGCGGCAAATACCAACTTGTACTACACGGAGCACACCACTCTGCTTTCACCGATCGCACTCTGCCAGCCGATAGAGCACCACGAAACAAGAATCATCACCGAGTAATTCTAGCCATTAGTACCGCTTTTTGGGATGCCTGGCTGCATGACAACGCATTGGCAAGAGCCTGGCTTGATGGCAACGGTCCGAATTCTGTGTTGGAAAAAGAAGATCAGTGGAAAAGGAAATGAAAGATCTATCATACCCAACAAAAGTTTCAACCTGACGTTTTTCGCCGCTTCGCTCTGAAAACCGCAGGTTAAACAGGCGTTATGCACTCAGATTAAATGATTACAACAATAACGATACATTAAAGTAAAATGACAAAAAGAATACAAAAAAAGGAAGTTGTAAAGAGATTGGCTTCACGTCTATCTGTTGATGAAAAGGTTTCTGAAGAATACCTCGATGCTGTGACTGAAACTCTTTATGAAGCATTCAAGGCAGGAGAAGGTGTAACCTTACCAAACTTTGGAAGTTTCTATTTAGACCGCAGACGAAGTGGCTGTGTTTTCAAATTCAATCCAAGTCAAAAACTAAAAGCATTATTCGGATGGTCCTCTACATATAAAGGGCCATTATAATAAGAAATTTTTTGCATAAACAACAGCTTCCAGCAGACCGCCTGGGCCATGCCGCTTTTGGAAGGTGTCGTTTAATTGTGAGTTTATACATTTTTGGAAATAATAAGCTCAAAGCTGGCGGCTGCTGAAGCTGACGTTGGGCGAGAAAAATAAAAATTTACTTTACAGTAGCATGAAGTCCGTGCTATCATAAATTTATGATTCAAGCGTTCAGGAACAAAGGAACAGAAGATATTTTCAACGGCAAGAGCACCAAGAATGCCCGAAAGACCTGCCCTCAGTATTTATGGAAGATTGCTTCAAGAAAACTGGATCAAATTGATTCTGTCCAGTTTTTGGAAGAGCTTAGAATTCCACCTGGCAACAATCTCGAAGCGTTATCAGGGGATAGACTTGGAGAAAACAGTATTCGCATAAATGATCAGTATCGAATTTGTTTCAAATGGGCAACGAATGGTCTTTATCATGTTGAAATTACAGATTATCATTGAACCTAAGTTGAACGCTTTTTTGCGAAGAAATGTGCTAAGATTTTGATGCAGCAAGGTTTGCGAAAAGCGTAGGCATACCAATGGATATGTCGAGACTTTTCGCAAGTCCTTGATGCGCAAGAGATTGGTGCAGGTCGAGTAAAAAATCGCTCAATTTAGGTGAAAAGAACGGGGGAAGATATGAAAGTACAAGAACTTATGACAACGAAAATAGAATCTGTTGACGCTGATAGAACAGTATATGATGCGGTTGAAAAAATGGTCGATAGACGAATTCGATCGTTAATGGCCAGATTTCCTGAAGAAAACTTGAATCATGGAATTATCACGGCAAGAGATATAGTTTTTAAAGTCCTGGCCAAGAGTTTGAATCCAAAAGATATTAAAGTTTCAGAAATTGCATCGAGGCCACTGGTCTGCATCGATAAGAATATGGACTTAAATGAAGCCGCATCATTGATGGAGAAGAAGAACATTGCAAGAATTTTTGTATGCGAAGGCGAAAAAATTATAGGTGTAATCGCTTTAATAGATATCATGACGGGCGCTCTGCTCATGATGGCAAGAGGTGATCATGATCTTTGAAAAAATTCTATCTCTCAGCAAGAAAGAACAAAAAGTTACAGCCAATATGAGGAAGCACATTAAACTCCTCTGCAATGCGTGTGACTTGTTTAGAACAGCCATGGAAAAGGACAACCGAAATCTTATGCGAGATGTAATAGATCTCGAACGCGAAGGTGATTCTATCCGTAGAGATATCATCTCTTTAATATATGAGGGCGCTTTTCTACCATATCTCAGGCCAGACTTGTGCAGATTTGTTGAGATTGTCGATAATGTTTTTGACGTACTTGGAGATACAGCTAATTCCTATTTAGATGGAAAAATTCCCGAACAGATAAAAAGTGAATGTATTAGAATTGCGTATTTCAATTTAAAGATCTGTGAAATGCTCTTGATAACTTTCGAAGCGATGCTGAAAGGAGAGGACCTAAGAGAGAAAACACTGGCTATAAGAATCTATGAAAAAAAAATTGATGATATTAAATTCAGTTTAATTAAGGATATTCGGAAAATACCCATAAGCAACTTCTGGGAGGGAAAAATCTTATCTGAGTTTATATCAGGGCTTGCCACTATAAGTGATATTATTGAAAGCGCCAGCGACCATCTCCGAATTATAAATGTGATCATGAAATAATCCGCTCTTGATATATGACTCTGTTGATTTACTCCGATTTTGAAAATCAGAACACACTATATTGCGTTATGCTCAAACATTACACACAATATATTGTGCCGATTTTTCTGAGAAGCTAGTAAATCAACAGAGTCATATATAGATAAAAAGCGGATCTTTTAAGGACTTGGATGTAGTAAATTATGTGGAAGGTCTTGAGTGGTGTTCTTCTGGGCTGGAGCCTTGGAGCCAATGATGCTGCAAATATCTTCGGAACAGGCGTCGCAACAGGTACAATAAAATATGCAACAGCTATATTTCTAACAGCAATCTTCGTGTTATTAGGCGCTCTCCTTGAAGGCCCCAAATGCATGGAAACTGTTGGCGAACTCTCCACCCTTCTCACTATAGAGGCCTTTTATTGCTCATTGGCGGCCGGCATTACCATGACCGTTCTCACTTATTTTGCTATTCCAGCCTCAGCTTCTCAAGCAATTATCGGTGCAGTTATAGGCGCTGGAATTCTATCAGGAACTGCGGATTTCTCCAAGCTTTATAAAATCATCATATGCTGGATAGTCACCCCTATAAGCGGCATTGTCTTTGGATATTTTCTTCACCGGTTTTTAAGATATATTTTGGATAAGACCATTACAAACATTACCCACCTCAACTACCTTTATTCTACTGGAATTATTGTGGCGGGTTGTTATGGGGCATATTCCCTGGGCTCAAACAATGTAGCTAATGTAACCGGCGTTTATGTTGGGTCAGGATTACTGTCTGCCGGCATGGCCTCATTGATTGGAGGCTTCAGCATTGCCTTCGGCAGTCTCACCTATGGCAAAAAGGTGATGATGACCGTTGGCAAAGGAATTGCTCCTTTGGATCCATTCTCTGCCTTTGTTACCATTTTGGCGCTATCATTTACCCTTCATATCTTTACTCAAATTGGCGTCCCGGTCTCTTCATCTCAGGCTATAGTAGGCGCTATAGTTGGGGTTGGTATCGTAGGAGGATTACGTACTGTAAGCACCAAAATGGTCGCCAAAATTGCTGCCGGTTGGATTATGACACCTGTATCAGCAGGTATCCTGACTGTCCTCTTCATAAAATTGTTTGTTTAATTGTAGCCGTTCACGGCTTGAAACTTGAAATTGGAAAGTAGAAATTAGGGAGAGATTAAAATAGAAATTGGAAATTGGGAAGAACAGTACAAAAGCATGAAGGCCAAATTTCTAATTTCAACGTGAACGGTTACGTTTAATTCTCACAAGTTTTCTGTTATGTTTTCTGCTATGATTGACATTATGAGTAGCTTTGTTCTATAGATTGTGTGCAAGAAGTGCGAATTATAGACTCTTTCATTATAATTTTAATAAATAATTTTAGGGGGGAATTATGTCAGGTATTAACAAGGTGATACTGATCGGACGTTTGGGCAGAGATCCTGAAGTTCGTTATACTCCGGATGGCGCTGCTGTCGCTAATTTCAGCATAGCGACATCTGAACAATGGAAGGACAAAGCTACCGGAGAAAAAAAAGAACGCACAGAATGGCATCGTATCGTGGCTTTTAGAAAACTTGGAGAAATATGCGGCGAATATCTTTCAAAAGGCAGACAGGTTTACGTTGAAGGCCGTTTACAGACAAGATCGTGGGAAAAAGACGGCGTTACAAGATATAGTACTGAAATTGTTGCATCTGATGTTCAGTTTTTAGGTGGAAAAGATTCTGTAAATTCAGATGAGCCACCTTTAAATACTCAGGTAAATACTCAAGCTTCTGATACATCCGGACCACCGTCAGGCTCGAATAAA
>JAIVWD010000269.1:0-5032 GCA_049190315.1 Deltaproteobacteria bacterium
TTTGTCGTGGATTTGTCGGACTTAGGCAAGCATATGATTTCTTGGCATTCCCAAAGACCAAATATTGCCTATAGTGAAACAAAAATATTCGATAAATATTTCGGACAGTTATTTAAAAGAGATTATAAGCCTGAGAAGATTTATGCTTTATCTTGTTGGAATGCTGAACTTAGGAAAAGATGGGTAAAAGATAATCCACTATCTCTCAATGAGTCACTCCTTGCTATGAAAGCTTATGCCCCTCACCATCACCTTTACGCTATTTCATTGTGCTTTTGTGTAGCCAACAATATGCCTGAAGGGGTGCCAGATCCAATTATCGCTCTTGAAAAGGCAAAGAATGCCGATATGGTTTCACAAATTGTGAATATGGCTGGAAGCTGTCTCAACAGTGCTCTGGAAGCGGCGGCAAATGAACCACAACCCGCGAACCGTGTTTTTAGTCCTCAAAATTGGATTAAAACCAAAACTTGTCTCGCTGGAATACGAGCTGCCACAAGACAATACTTTAATATGCTTCCCGCACTTCCAGGCGGGAAGCAATTAAAAGAACAATTGGAAGCTCCGCTAACAATGGAAACATCAGACTTTGAGGCTCGTTGGGCAGCAGATTAAGGAGCTAACTGTTGATTGTCGCAGTATTATCCCGAGGATATGTCATGTTATTTTACCTGCATAGTATAAGGTAGAGCCCGACAGTAATAAAACCACCGGGCTCCAAGCAGACAGCAGTCTACCGCACTGAGTTATCCCTTGGCATCGGAGTCCCCTCTCGTATGCCTCTGTTTCACTCAGATATCTCTATCTGGTCACAATTAAAAATTAATTCTGCACTGATAGTTTTTTCCTGTCTGTAAAAGGCTTCAGTTAAAAGCAGTGTTCCCATGTTCATGATTTTCCGTCGATTCCCTCTGCAATGGGATGACATGATGTTTAACGCATCCGGATCAAAAAGAGTTTCAGCTGCACCGGCATTGGATATCCTGAACTTGATAAACTCAAGACTTTCATCGTCATTCAAGGTATTCAAATTAAATTGTCCGGTGAGTCTGGTTTTTACAGAAGCCATGATTTGCAATGAAAGTTTTTTTTCAAGGGTTTCATCTCCCACAAGAATAAAACTTGCAGCCACTGTTTCTTTGAGAGGATTAAACATCAGTGAACAGATATCCATCAAAGATTCTTTTTCCATAAGGTGGGCATCATCAATAACAAATACCGGGAACATGCTGCGGTGTTCCGATGCCATACTCGTGATCTGTTTTTGCAGGCTAATCAACAAAGGCACAGTTCTGCCATTGGTATCCACACCGAGTACATCAGCAATGGCTTTAAGCATCCCGTTACGCTGCAAACCACCGTAATGGACCAGAGAAGGCCTGTAACAATTTACATCAAGCTGGGATAAAATATAGTGGATTAATGTTGATTTACCCGCACCTGATGGTCCGGATAAAGCAAAACTTTTTCCAGAGGCGATCAAAGACATCGCTGTCCTGAAGAACCGTTTGTCCTGTTCTCCCAGATAAGGGGTTTTCAGTCGGTAAGTATTAGCAAACGGATGATATTTACAATTAAAAAATTCTGGTGGGGATTGTCCTTGATTCATTTGCATATTGTCCTCCTATTGGTTTGGATGTTCAAATCGTCTTGCATTGGCACTGAGATCAAGAATACGCGCTTTTTTCATTTCATCGCCATAATAGATGCAGGTTCTGTCCCAGGGCATATAATAAATGGTCACTCGGGAACCTGGCAGGCATCCAGGCACTTCATATCTGATTTTTTTAAAGTGGATGGTGCAATCGTTGTAAACCCTGCAACGTTTTTCCATTCTGAACAGTGCTTCAATGTCAATTGACGGGGAAAGAGTGCGACAAACATTTTTACTTTGCAGTCTTTTTTGCAAAGGTGAACACTTCAAGGATGAGTGCAGGGTTTCATGGTATCTGCTAACCCATATCTTAAAGGCATCATTGATCTCTTTGACGGTTTTAAATCTATCACAGAGAAATTGATCCCTGACTGTCCTGAAGAAACGCTCCACCTTGCCCCGGCCCTGGGGTACGAACGGCGGGGTATGAACCAGATCAATCCCGTTTCTGGCACAGAGTATTTTCAGGTGCCGGCTGACATAAGCCGATCCATTATCGGTATAAAACCGTTGAGGAATTCCAAATCTTCTGACCGCTCCCATGAGATCATAAATTAAAGGCTCAACAGATTCGGTAAGGTAAAATCCGCCATGAACAATAAAACGGCTGCTGTCATCCAAAATGACGTGGAGATAAGTTTTTTGTTTTTTCTTACCTTCGAACAATTTTGGGCCATGGAGGAAATCGGCTATCCATAATTGACCAAAATGATCAAAGGCAAAGGGTCTTATATTCAGGTTTGGATGAATATGGGGATCTCTTTGCAGGTTATGAGTTTTGGCAAACCTGTAAAGAGCAGATCTGCTGGGTTTTCGACCATTCCATTGGCCAGTCCGGCCAAGTTCTTTGATCATTCTTGCGATGGTCCATCTTGGGTGTTCCACACGCAGGGAAACCATTTCAGAAGAAATATCCACAGAGATCTGATGCTTACCTTTATCAGATCTTGTTTTGCCTGTAAGACCCGGCAGGCCACAACGAAGATAACGGTACAACCATTTTCTAAGAGTCTCAGCACTCAAGGTAACATGGGAACCTTTGGGGTGGACGTACCGCTGCCAGGATGCCTGATCAAGTATCTCCCCAAAAGGCAATCCCTTGGCATCCCTATGCAAAAGTGGGCTGATGATCCCGTAACGCCATAATGCCAGTTCAAATTTTTCGTCAGTTTGTTCTTTCATTTGATCCTCCTGTCTTAAAAAGTTAACTTCCTGGAGGTTCTGTTAACAAACTGACTGATTTTATTAAATATACGTTTTGTGTTGGTGCATTTTTACCTGAACCTTTCAGGGTAAAAAGACCAGGAAAAATCCCTGGTAAATGATGTCCAAAATCTACCAGGAGATAAACAGGGAGAGGGGCGAATGTCATATTCCTGTCTGAACCAGTCACGGATGGCAAAAGCTTTGGCTATCCACCGTTGTATCCGCGGCCAGTTACTGCCGGTGTGACGAACAATATCTGCGATATTACTTCCTTGCTCGTACATTTTAAGAATATATGTCAGCATGCATAAAGATGCCCGGATTATTGGCAAAAGAGCATGGGGGAGGATTGAAAATGTTTTACACGGACATAAATCATTGTCACAGCGAAAGCGCTGGATATTTATCAATTCATCATTAAACAGATATCGGCTGTAAAAGCCCCATTTTATATATGCATGACTGTTCCCGCAGTGGGGACAACAAACAAACGTAATACAATTTTTTCTTGTAATTTCTGATAAAACAGTTATCAATGAATTCCATCGGGGCATGTATTATTTCTCCTCTTTTTTGAAATTTGCGTTTCTATGAGGGTTATAACACATGCCCCCCCTCTTATCCCCCCCAAAAAAGTGGGGGAGGAGGATGATAGGCATAAAGCGGTTCCTGCTGTCTACGAAAAACAAACCTCTTTTTTATTCTTAAAATAATGCACCTGAAAAATTTCACTTGGGCAAACGTGCGTGGGATTTTAGGCTGGATTTTTGGGATATTATCGTGACTCTCTACAGTAAGAATTCTGAACCGAAAGAATAAACGGAAAGAAACTGTTATGATGACATTGCGAAAATTTTCTACTGAGCTATCCACAATCCCCACCATTACCAGTTGGTATCTGGCCGATTTGAGTAAAGCACAGGGCAAGCAGGAATTGTTCACTCATCAATCGCCTCAAAAACTCAAGATTCTTCGCGAGCATGCCTTGATTGAAAGCGCTATTTCTTCAAACCGTATTGAAGGCGTAAATGTTGACCAGTCCCGGATCAATACCCTTATTTTGGGAAAACCGTTTTTGAAGGACCGGGATGAAGAGGAGGTTCGGGGCTACCGTGACGTTCTTCACCTCATTCATGAAAAGGCCGGGGAAATTCCCGTTTCAGAGGAAACTATTCTGAAATTTCATAAACTTTCGCGCGGGCAAATATGGGATGCGGGCAAATATAAGGAAAAGAATATAGATATCATCCAGAAATACCCTGATGGGCGTCAGCGAGTGCGCTTTGAGACTGTTCCTGCAGATCAAACACCTCAGGCGATGAGCGAAATGATCGAACTCTGGTCACGAGGGCTTCAAGAACGATGGGTTCACCCTTTTGTCCTCCTGGCGGCCTTGAATCTCGATTTTTTGTGCATTCACCCCTTCCGCGATGGCAATGGTCGTGTCTCGCGGCTCCTTTTTTTGCTGACTTGTTACCACTCAGGACTTGAAGCTGGCCGCTATATCAGTCTGGAACGGCTGATTGAACAAAACAAAGAACGCTATTATGAAACGCTTGAGCAAAGCTCGCTGGGTTGGCATGAAGGCAAGCACGATCCATGGCCATTCATCAATTACATCCTTTCTATTCTCAAATACGCTTATCGTGAATTTGAGGATCGTGTCGATCAACTGAAAAGTCCACGCGGAGCCAAAACAGAACAAGTAGAGGCAGCGGTTAAGGCATTTTCCGGGACATTCACTCTACATGAACTTGAACGCGCATGCATGGGCGTTAGCCGGGATATGGTACGAAAAGTGCTAAGGAATTTACAAAAGGCCGGATTTGTGGAATGCTTGGGTCGGGGCCCTGGGGCGGTTTGGCAAAAAAAGGGTAATACCCTTAAAAAGGGGTAATAAAAAGGGTAACAAGAAGGACGTATTGCGCAATTATCTGATAAAAAAACCTATGTGGAGATCTACTTTAACAAACAGGAAATTGTTGGGGCACTGGTGAAAGGGGAAGGCTGGTGATACATGGCGTGCGGCAGGAATAAACAAAATGGATAAGCAGTTATTCAGATTATGAAGCGGACAGAAAAAAGAGGCTTGGAAAGGCCGCTGAACAGCCCCATCGGATCAAATACAGACATTTGACAAGAGGATAATACAGGGCGCAATCATTGGGGTCA
>JAIVWD010000270.1:0-5017 GCA_049190315.1 Deltaproteobacteria bacterium
AACCTGAATTTTGCAAAGCTCTGCAAATCGATCGGACATACTCACTCTCGACCGGCTGCATTGTGTTGGTTGTCACCCCCAGGCAAACCGACTTCTCTGCATATCCAAGCCCTAATGTCCTATAGGTATTTAGATTCTTTACATCAAGAGTATGCGAACAGGCCGAGCATACAAAAGAAATAACCGCCACCCCTAAAATCAATAAAAACATTCGGTACTTTTTCATCGTATCTCCAAGTAAATTGTAAATTGATGCGCTCGTGTCAGACAACATGAGCTGCTTATTTTTTAGAAATTTTTCGTCTGTTTTTTTGTTATCCAGAATAAATTGCTGATTTAAAAAATAGCAAATTATTTTAACCTTACTTTAACTTAATCTCTACCATGCTTCCACCAATATCTGTAACAGAAAGCTTTTTCCCTTTGGCAATTTTGCCGTCGATTTCTTCGCTGAAAGAATCAGCGCTACCCTTATAAACTATGGAAAGTTTAAGCTGTCCTTGTCCAAAGCTGCGGCTGTTGACAGAAACCATCCCTGGAAGATCAACAATGACTTTTTTAACGGCCTTTTGAATCTTAAAGTTATCTATGTTCTTGATTGTTACATCAATGGTAATGCCATTATTGATTGAACTTTGGAAGGAGGATATGATTTTTTCAAAAAGGCTTCTATCCATAAGACTTTTTGCCGCTTTTTGTGTAGCCTTTGCCCTGGCGATATCTTCGGAAGCATGGCAAGATGCGCTGTTTGCAGATTTTGATGCAATAATTTTGGCATTTGAGCAATTGACAACTTTTGCAGTGATATTGGCCTGTATCGATTTCATGCCGGCTTTGTCGAGAAGGGCACTTTTCATAAGGCTTTTTGTGACTTTTCCGATTATCACATATTCAGCGCCATTTGCAGCGCCGATTTTGGCTGCAGCGGCAGGGTTGCCTTCTGTTGCACGTTTTATCAGACTATCTTCTTTATGCATTAGAGCGGCTACAACAGAAGCATCTACGAGTTCAAATTCTTTTTCAGTAAGGTAATCAAGAATAGCATTTTCTGCAGATTTTCCATCCTCTTCCTGCATCATAACCATCATGCGTGGTTTATCCATTGATTCTAAGAGAATTTTAAGCGCAGCCAAGTCTTCCTTAATACTGGCAAGAGATACCACCGCCTTGATTTTTAGATAGAATAGGTCGTTCGGTTGCTTTTCTTCACGAAGTATATCATATTTTTTGACAGACCCCTTTGTCCTGCTGAGAATAATATCTTTCTTAACCTCAAAATTTCTTATTTCTGTCTGAGATATAAGAACTGTGCCGATACCAATCTCAATAGCTTCCCGTTTTGCTTTAAGGAGGGCGTCCTGCTTTGATGAGCCATACCCTTCAGCCAGGATGATAATATCACCTTCTTGATTTGAAGCGTAAATAACACTTGAGAAAATAAGGAGTAAAGATAAAAGAGCTGGTATTTTTAATTTCAACTGATTTCCTCCCGTCCCGAACTTTTTAACCTTTACATTTAAAGACAAAGCATGGCTCAGAGCTATCTAATTTGCAGAATTAATTTCATTTTTATAGAATTTAAACAGATAAATAAGATAAATAAGGTTTATATGTCAAGACAAATACATTTCAAATACAGCCATTCGTGATTACGTTAACAGCTCTATTTTAGCCTATGCAATATGCGGCACTCTCTTTAGTTATTGACATGCAGGCAGCTTTTTGCCATACTCGCGTTCACAAAAACACACCAACAAAAAGCAAATTCCTATTACTGAAGAAAGGAGCATAGTATGTCAAAAAAGCTGATTAAATGTGTATCGTGGTTTCTCGTTGTCGGAATGTTTGCATTGGGTATTGCACCCAGAGTTGATGCAGGGCTTTCACCCTCAGGGATAATTGCTCTTTCGCAGGCTGACAGGACTTCTCACCTCCAAAACATTCAAAAGATTCTTGAGACAAAGATGGTATGCAAAAGGCTCCAACAACTTGGCTTATCGCAGGATGACATTCAGATGAGGTTGAGCAGGCTGGATGATAAACAGCTTCACAGGATCGCCTTAAGACTCGATGAAATCAGAGTTGGCGGCAACGGCTTCGAGGTTCTGGTAGTGATTCTTCTCATAGGAATATTAGTTGGAGTTTGGTTTTATGTTTCAGATAAGAGAATTATTATTCAAAGCAAGTAGCGCTCAACTTAGGTTCCATCCAGGCTACCGTGCCTGAAAACTTGAGCGGATTTACTGTGTGGGTTCGTGGATGCCTGTACATGTTTCCTTTTGTCCTCCCCCTCCTTTTTTCATGCACAGGAACTCCCGACATCAAGGAATCCACGGCCTCTCAGATAATTGAAGGTGTGCCGTTTTATCCTCAGGAAGCATATCAGTGTGGCCCTGTCTCACTCGCAAGTGTTTTGAATTATTGGCGGACAGGTGTTTCTTCTGAGGATGTTGCAGGCGAAATATATAGTGAATCAGCAAAGGGCACGCTTGACATTGATATGATTTTGTATGCGGAGAGAAAGGGTCTTAAAGCCAGGCAGTATAAGGGCAGTGCTGATGATATTAAGCGCAATATTGATTTGGGCTGCCCATTGATAGTCCTGGTTGATTATGGTTTCTGGGTTTATCAGCAAAACCATTTTATGGTGGTTGTCGGTTACAACAAAAATGGAATCCTTGCAAATTCAGGAAGAGATCAACTCAAGTTCATACCTTTCAAAGTTTTTTTGAAGTCATGGAAAAGAACAAATTTCTGGACGATGCTGATAAGGCCCAAACAATGAGCTGCATGTCATATCTAAAGTTCCGGCTACGCCATATCTTGCTGTTTAGCTGTTGCTCATTGCTGTTTTCTTCCGGCTGTGCCCTTCCAAGAATTATCGTGCTCGAAGATCCCCTGACATCTGAGGAACACTTAGAACTCGGGGTGGCCTATGAAAAAAAAGGTGAGTTTGACAGTGCAATAAAACAATACAGATTGGCAGCCAGGAAACTTCCTGTTGCCTGTCTTTATCTTGGCAATGCACATTTTCAGAAAAATGAATTGCATGAGGCAGAAGAATCTTACAAAGAGGCAATCAAAAGGGACGCTCACAATGCTGATGCCTATAATAATCTGGCATGGCTTTACTACGTGAAGGGCAACAACCTCGATGAAGCGGAAAGGCTTGCCAAAAAGGCTCTCGAACTCAATCCTTTGAAAAAGAACATTTACGGCGATACGCTGGAGAAAATAAAAGGAATCAAAAAGCCTTGAAACAGGCTTTGGAATAAATGAATTTTGTGCAGTTCTTCCGTTCAGGACCGATCTTTCTGACACGCAAACTCTTCAGATCATACTCTGGACGAAGCTCATCCTCTAATTCTGCCTTAACCTTCTTCATAGGCTTTTCGCTCCCTTCCGCTTATTCTTACTCTTTTCTCCTCAACTATCCAAAGGTGATGCTCAAGTAGTGCGTTTGGTAATAATCTGATAAGACGTTTGATGACCGATAGCACATAAGGTTTATCCTGCCTTTTTAGTCGGAGGACAATCAAACCGGAAAAATTCTGTGGTGGATAAGCGCGGATATCGGCAAAATCGGTGTCTAAGGTTATCAAAGCACGTTTCTCTCTTCGGCAAACAATTGAAATGTAGCTGTCAGGGGCTCCATCAAGGTGTTCCTGAAACACAGTCAGTGCATCGTGTCCTTGTTCTGTGAGTAAATTTGCAACCTCAACAGGCAAATTTTCATCGATTTTGAATTTCATTTCCTTGCCTAAGCCGGCATACCTATAACTCGTTCTCGCGTAAGTTCGGCTGCATAAGCAATGGCAGCTTGCATAGACTCTCTGTTTAAGGATGGGTAGCTTGCAATTATCTCTTCATAAGAAAGTCCAGCCGCCAAATTATCCAGCACAACCGACACCATAATTCTGGTTTCCTTTAAGCATGCTTTACCATGACATACTGACGGATCAACTGTTATGTAATCTTGCCAAGTCATCATTTAGATACCTCCTAATCTTGAATTACTTCCATTAGTTTCGAACCAGATAACCAACGGCATATCCACCAACTATTACGAGTTTATAAATTTCTGGCTATAAACAAATGCCTAAGTTTCTTATAACCCTGCCCGACGGATGGCAGGCGGGCCTGAACAGTGAACTTTTGAACCTGTAAACGCTTACAAAAATAATTCAAGCCAACATTTATGTCAATGATTTTCATGAGATGTGTCGCATGGCTCTGCTTAGTGCTGCTTTGTGTAGTTCGCCGGCTAAGTGAACAGGACTTTTTCCATAGATCGGATCCCATCCTGAAGGGTCTGCTTTGCAAAAAAACTGTGTTTCCAGGCCTATGTGTTCAACAGCATCTTGCAAAGATAGATTTAAAACACGTTCTGAGGCCTTCCATGTGGCGCCGCATGGAGCGCCCCGAATTATCTTGATATCGGCAATTTTTCCATTGGCTGTCTTGACTGAAAATTCCGGCAAGCCGAATCTTTCTCCATAAAGGCCAAGGCAGACCTGCCTTGATAAACTGCATCATGTGGGAGGCGTAAGCACACCTTTAATATGCGATTTTTTACCTGTTGCGACTACAGGAATCTTTTTCTTTACGCACATAACTGCAAGATCATGTGAAAGGTCGGGATGTGTAAGATAATCTAATACCAGGTCGGCTTTGATGTCAGGGGGCAGATATTTTATTGAATCGTCGATTACAATGGGTAGAGATTTGTCGATTGATATTATTTTCAGGTCAAAGAGGTTTTCTCCATATCTTATGATTCCCTGTATCTTGCTTTCTCCACTGCCGTTTTGCTGAAAGACCAGGATTCTTTGGATGTATTTTCTGAGGTTGTTTTGTGATGTCATTAATCGTTCAAAGTTTTTATAATTGAGGAATATTAGGTTCTCAAGTTTCGCACCCACTAATTCCTATGAGCCTTCTCTGGCAGGGCAGGTATTAGATAGTTTTTTTAAAAGAGCAAAATAATATGATTGATATTCTAAACCACTATACCTTG
>JAIVWD010000271.1:0-4998 GCA_049190315.1 Deltaproteobacteria bacterium
TTTTGTTTTTCTTCGGTCATGCATTGCCTCCTTGTTCAAGCATGTCAGGCGCTTCCCCTGAATTATCATAAAGTGTCCACGCATCAACCAGACTTTTGTAAATTTTATTAAAATTGCGTATGCCAGCCTCAAATCTCCTTCTGATGATCGCTTCCGGCACATCGTGACCGCCCTGCGCTACCCGCGTGGCCACGCGTTCGATCGCCATTTCTACGTTGGGAAGGCTTAAGAATATCAGCTTGACCCTGTAGCCGATTGCCTGCCATTCAGGAATCATGCGGCCATAACCCCGTCCACTCAACGTGGTTTCAAAAGCAAAACTCTCGCCTTTGAGAACATGAGCCTTGATTTCCTCCAGCATCAGCTTGCCCGCCCTGATCGCTGACTTTTCGGGCTGAAAAGGAGCAATGCCCGCAGCAATGAGGTCAGCGTTTACAAACGCAGGGCAGCCTGCCTCGTTCGGCAGAAACTCAATTGCAAAGGTCGTTTTTCCAGCACCGTTGGGGCCGGCAATGATGATGATCTTTTTTTCATCACTCATACCGCAATTTTCCTATATATCAGCCACGGCAACAAGAGGTCGCGGGCTTGGAGAATCGATTTTATCATCTAACTCTCCAGAACTTATTGAGCATTAGAGTATCCTTTTTAAAGAGTTCTTTACTTGCGTCTTTCCGATGTCATCTATAACCTCGCAAAGTAAAAAAATCAATAAATCTATTGTGTTCCGCAATATTCTATATGTCTGTCGGGAAAATATGGGGATGTTCGCGCAGAAAGTGTGTAAAAAGTACAATATTTCTGTAAAGAAAACTTCGGTCAGGTAGCCGAAAAGGCAAAATACAACGGGATAAACACGATATTCTTTTCTGATAGTTCAGCATAAGGGCGCATTGAAAACACGATGCCTCTTGAAGAGTTTTTATACTTTTCCAAGAAGAGATGCAGGCTTTTCAACCTGCCGGAAGCTCCGCTTTTTACCTCTACAGGATGTATCCTGCCGTCAATAACTGCCATGTAATCCACTTCTGCTGAGCTGCTCTTTGCCCGTCTCGACCAGTAGTAAAGATCCTCCTTCTGAGACAATGCCATCTCCTGGCCGACAAACTGTTCCGCCATAGCTCCGCGGTAAATGTTAAGCAAATCCGCCTTCCCGTATTCAACATCTACCGGCATGCCCGTAAGATGTCTCATAAGACCAATATCAACCATCAGCGCCTTAAAGATGTTTGCAGCAGCAGTAGCTCCCAGTGGCAGTCCGGACGGATCAACCGAAGGCACTTTCCTGATAACGTTTGCAAGGCATAGCAAGTTAAAAGCTTTTTTCAGAGTTGGATTTGAGTAACCATCGGCAAGCCTGGAATACTTTATCTGTTGTCCAACGCTTTGCGCCACTGTTGTAAGCACGGCATTGAGACAATACTTGTCGGCATGCGAACTATATTTCGAAAAGTCCAACCGATAGGTATCGCAGATCTCCGCTTGCACCTCGAAAGATTCCCGCATTGACCCTGTTTCAACGTATGCGAGTACGCTTTCGGGCATCCCTCCTACAAAAAAATACCGGCGGAGTTCCTCACAAAGAAATTCATGGATTGTTTGCGAAACAGTTTGTGGAGAGCCAAGAACAATATTTGCGGCTTCATTATTGCCGGTTGCCTGAAGATATTCGGCAAAACACAAGGGGTGAAGACGGGAAAATTGCACTCTGCCAACCGGAAAAGAAATATTCTTCATGGCAAATTCAAGGAGCGAACCGGCTGCAATTACATGCAGATCGGGTAATTCCTCATAAAAATAGCGAAGGGCCGTAATCGCCCTTGGGCAAGCTTGGATTTCGTCGATAAAAAGGAGCGTTTTGCCTGGGGCTATCTTCTTCTGCAGTACGATTTCCAAATCCGCACAGATACGTTTCGGGTGTAGATTGCCGTCAAAAATACGATGCCAGTCTGGATTACGTTCCAGATTCACAACCGCAAGAGCATCAAAGCAATTTTCCCCGAACTGTCTCACAGAATAGGTCTTTCCGACCTGCCTGGCTCCACGGACAATGAGGGGTTTTCGACGCCTGGCTTCCTTCCATTTTCTGAGTTCCTGATCAATAAATCGTTTCACAATTCAACACCAACGTATATCTGTTGAGAGTTTTTTTAAAAACACAAGGTTAAATTAAATCTCATCCTTTAAAAAAGCAAGGGTTTTGTTGAAACAGTGGGGCTATCTTGTAATTTCAAGGAATTTCGTGGGAAACAGCTATAGTTGGCAAAATTTCAAGAGAGTTCCCATCGGTTGATATTGTGACGGCTCCGTGGCTGTCGGTGCGTAATATACGGCATCCTCGTTCTTTATATTTTTCTAAAACCGATGGCTGCGGGAATCTATATCTGTTTCTCCAGCCTGATGAAAAAATTACAATTTCCGGGTTAACGCTATCAATAAAGAATTCGCTGTTCGATGTTTTACTGCCGTGATGAGGAGCTATAAGGACATTGCTTTTTAAATCATCTCCTGAAATTGCAACAAGCTCTTTTTCTGCTTTGGTCATAATATCGCCAGGGAAAAGAAAAGATTTTGATCCAAATTCAACTTTTATCACCAAAGAGTTGTTATTTAAATTCGACCACGTTCTCTTATTATTATCCATATAATCATCAGCCGGATAAAGAAGCTTCAATTGGGCACCATTGATAATGTGTGTTCTTGATATCTCTTTGAATTCAGGCATATGAATTGCCTTTTTTTTAATAATTTCCATGAATTTTCGATATCCAATAGTATCTGCTATATCACAGTTAGCCCACACCCTTTTCACATTGAAATTTTCAGCTATATACAAAAGTCCGTTCAGGTGGTCGCTGTTTGGATGGGAAAGAATAATAGTGTCAATTGTTTTAATTTTTTTGCGCCATAATAACGGGGCAATTACTCTTTCGCCAATATCAAAGACCGAGTTGTCAGAAAATCCACCGCCATCTATAAGCAGATTAAAACCTTCCGGCATTTCCACAAGAGCGGAGCTGCCCTGCCCCACATCAATTATTGTAATCCTCAGATCATCATGCCGGAACCTGTTATAAAACCAGTAGCAAGTATCGGCTACACCGGCAATAATTATACTACTATTAGAACAGCTAATACTTTTTTCCTTCTGGAATTATTTAATTTTCCTTTCAGCTTTACTTTATTATCTATCTGATGTGTTTCTCCCGGAAATTTATCTTTTTCACCGGCATTTTCATAGTGAATACCAACCAGATTCAATACTGCCCAGCCCAGCACATAATAATAACAAATCTCAAAATAAGTCGGAGTTACTGTCTTTATTGATGCAAAGGGTAAATTTGAAAACCATACTACAATGTCAAGAGCTTTAGCCAGCAATTCGGAGTTTGCATTTATGCACCATGTAGCCCCGTAAACGCTTACCGGATATAGCAGTACCGAAAACAAGCCCAGGGGAACTACAATAAAACCTATAAGAGGCACAATAAACAAGTTTGCCAGGAGGCCAACAAAAGAAACCTGGTTGAAGTAAAGCATTAAAAGCGGAAGTGTTCCCAGGATTGCAAAAAGCGAAGTCAATGAAAAGAGATACACTTTTTTCCAGAGTTGAAAGACTCCTTGTTTTTTAGTTGTGCTTTTTATACGTATTCTGGAAAGGCCATATATTATTGCAAGAACAGCTATAAATGAAAGTTGAAAAGAAATCGAAAAAAGAGAGGGGGGATGAACCACAAGAATTATCATTGCAGCTATTGCCAGTGTATTTATTGGGTCATGTTCTCTTTCAAAAAGAAATGTCATCAAAAAAATAGTAACCATAATTACTGCTCTTTGAGTAGAAGGAGACAACCCTGAAAGTAAGCCATAGATAAATACCGGCAAAAGAGATAAAATAGCTGCAACCTTTATGGTAGATGCATTCCAAAGAAGATATTTAACATATGAAAGTATCCATTTGAAAAAGAAAAATGCGACTGTTGCTACAATTCCTATATGAAGTCCTGAAATCGCAAGAATATGACCTACACCGGCCCGGTTGAATGCCTGCCTTAAGTTTTTTGAAATACTATTTCTGTCTCCAATTATAAGGGCTTTTAATACAGCACTTTTATCACCATCCCCTGCATTGTCGATAAGATCGGAGATCCTGCTGCGGGCATCTGCTATTATCTTGTTTATACCTTTTCCTGAATTTCTTTTTATAACAATCAGATCTTTTCCACGGACATACGAGGTCCCCCAAATCTCCTTGAATGCCATGTATTTTTTATAGTCAAATCCTCCGGGATTTTTGAAATTTCTGATAGATCTGAGCTTGCCTGTAAAGGAAACTTTGTCGCCAATTGAAAGATTTGGGAAATCTCCTCTTACTGTTACACGGATTTTCCCTGTAACTGGAAAATTATTATCCTTATCTTCTCCAAGAGTCCTGATCTGTAAAATTAATTTCAGCCTGTCTTTGTATATTATAGGATTTTCGTCGATTAAACCGACAATTCTCCATTTTCGCAAATCTAAAAAATTGACGACATGATTTGAGGGGAATTTAGGAACAACCCATGGCTGTAAGGAAAGATACCCGAAAGCAAAAAATAAAATAACAGGTAAAATTAATGCGGTTTTTCTCTGAAGAACGAAATATAGTATTAAGCCTGCACATACAAAAATGACAAAATACGCATAAACTTTATGACCCGGCAGCCATGAACCACAGGCTATGCCAAGCATCAAAGATACCAGGATCGGGATAACAGGGCGAGAATAAATCTTGCGGGTCATTTCATCATCATAGGGTTCGGGGTTCAGGGTTCAGGGGTCAGGGGTTAGGGATTAGGGATCGGGGTTTAGGATCCAGAAATCAGGGTCCAGGGGTCAGAAAGCAGGGATCGGGGTTCAGGGTTAACGGTTGTCGGTTTACAGTTTTTTTTAAATCAACCACGCAACGACACTGAGGTGTTTTAACCGTGAACGGTGAACGGTTACAAAATGCCTAAG
>JAIVWD010000272.1:0-4993 GCA_049190315.1 Deltaproteobacteria bacterium
AAGTGGTCAGAAATACTGGATTCCCGCCTTCGCGGGAATGACGAGTACCTGATACGATATTTCACGCATGACACGACACTAGCCTTGTGCAATTTAATATGTGACAGTCTATAGTCGGGAGAAAAATCGTTTTTTGTGGTGAGATTGCCGGTTTTGCCTGTTGCAAGGTTATGCCGGGGTGTTGTATAGTGATTTAATAGTATAGGAATTTCCATTTTATGTCTAATGAATTCGGTACCATAGGATAGATGAGTAAAAAGTGCCTAAAGTGAGCTAAAGTGCCTAAAATGCCTAAAGTTATGGTACGCCTTCGGCGTGCTAATTGATAACCCAAAGCTACAGGAGTTTGCCCTTTCGTGTATTTATGTTTTAAGAAATATATAAAATGGCAGCATTCCTTAACTTTAGGCACTTTAATATACTTTAGCTCACTTTAGGCACTTATGTTCGCACTGAAGGTGCGCTAATTTAATTTTTTTGTGAATTTCTAAGATACGGAGATGCCGTTGTTTAAGACTATGATTGAAGAGGCGAGCCTTCCCCTGTTGATCGCAGACAGCAAAGGCCGGATAATTTTTGCCAACAAATGGTTGGAAAAGAGTATGGGGTATACCCGGCGGGACTTTTTGAAGAACAACCTGCAAGAACTGTGTGCGCCTTATGAACAAAGCCGATATATTTTCTCGTGTTTGCCTGATATCAAAAGAACGACCGAGGTTGATATTGATCTTCAGCAAAAAAATGGTGAGATATTTACGGCAAGTGTTTCTTTTACCCCCTTTGATTACCAGCAGGCGCGGCATCTGCTTATAATTATCAGGGACGTAACCGCCAGGCGGATCCGGGAAGTAAAAACACGGGAAGATGAGGAGCGATACCGCAGGCTGCTTGTAGAGCGAAATATGTTGCAGGATCAGCTTCATCGATCCAGCAAGGTTGCCTTCATGGGTGAGCTGGCCGCGGGCATTGCCCACGAAATCAACAATCCCCTTGGCATTATCCTCGGGTTTGTCCAGGATATTTTAGATGAGATTCCTTTGAATGATCCTTTGATTGAACCGATCAAAATTATCGAAAAAGAGACAGCCAGGTGTGTAAACGTGGTTAAAAACCTTTTGGACTTTGCCAGGTTAAGGCCTCCTGAAAGAATTCCTGTGGACATCGTTGAACTTCTTGAAAGTTCAATTGTATTACTGACCCCAAGAATCAAAAAAAATAAGGTGAGTATCAAAAGGAATTTTGAAATGGAGCCCCCCTCCATCAAGGTTGATCCACAGCTTATCCAGCAAGTTTTTCTTAATATTATGATTAATGCTGTTCAAGCAATGCCTGACGCAGGTGTTCTTGCTCTTGGTATCGGTTTTGTACACAAAGCGCGGTCGCCGGAACCCGGCGATTGGATTCGGATCAGCATATCAGATACAGGTAAAGGGATATCCGAAAATGCTCTCCAGCATGTCTTTGATCCCTTTTTTACTACCAAGGGGAGCAAGGGGACAGGATTGGGGCTTTCCGTTTGTCAGCGTATCATGGAAGACCACAAAGGAAAAATTGAAATAGAGAATCGAAAAGGGGCAGGAACTATATGCAACCTTTATTTTCCCTTAAAAGATTGATGGCGTCGTAAAAAGTCGTCACTCCGGTGAAGGAGGTTGTTTGCAGACGCCGCTCCAGGTATAATTAAATTTAAACCAGGAAAAACTCACGTATAAGAAATCGTAAAGAAAGAACAGGCCATAATAAAAATAACCATTGTAATAATCCGACGATTTTTTATAAATAACAATATTTTACCCGGTTCTTTCTTAACGATTTCTAATACATTCAGACAGTTTCCTGATTTAAATTCAATCATACCTGAAGCTCATTACGCAAAAGTTATTTTGTATGCAGTGCCGCAGAGTGGCATAATCTAGTTTTTACGAGTTTATCAAGATTGAGGTGGATACGGTGTTGGCGAAGATTTTAGTGGTGGATGATGAGCAGCACATGCTCAAGCTGTTTGAAAAAATTCTCACAAGGCAAGGCCATGAGGTGCGAACCGCGGCCAGTGGAACCGAGGCAATCAGTCTATTGGAAAAGAATGACTTTGATCTAATATTTTCTGATCTTTTGATGCCTGACCTTGGCGGCATGGACCTGTTAAAGGAGGTAAAAGCCAGATATTCGGACATTCCTTTTATTGTAATCACGGCCTACGGCACTATCGAATCTGCGGTTGAGGCTATGAAGACAGGTGCATTCGACTATCTGACCAAGCCTTTCCACAAAGATGATATTCTTCTGGTAACATGCAAGGCCTTAAAATATTGCAAACTTTGTAATGAGGTCAAACGACTCCGCGAGAAGCTGAAAGACAAAGATGGAGTTAAAAAGATTATCGGAAAGAGCAAAGCCATGCAGGATGTGTTGAAACTCGTTGCCAGGGTGGCAGACAGCCAGGCGACAGTCCTGATCCAGGGAGAAAGCGGTACCGGCAAGGAGTTGATCGCCCGGCTTATCCACGACCTGAGCGGCCGGAGAGACAAACCTTTTATTGCTGTGGATTGCGGTGTTTTCCCGGAACATCTTTTGCAAAGTGAACTCTTCGGCCATGTCAAGGGGGCCTTTACCGGAGCGGTTAAAGATAAAAAAGGGCTGTTTATTGCGGCAGACAAGGGCACGCTTTTCTTAGATGAAATCGGGACCATCTCTTCGGCCATGCAGTTGAATCTGCTCCGGGTGCTTCAGGAAAAAGAGGTAAGACCGGTAGGCGGCATTGCCAGTATTGAGGGAGATGTACGTGTGGTAGCAGCCACAAACATAGACCTTGAGGAGGCCATGCATGAGGGGAGATTCCGAAGGGATCTTTACTACCGGTTGGCTGTGGTCACCGTCGATCTGCCTCCGTTGAGGGAAAGAAGGTCTGATATCACCATGCTGGCACATCACTTTATGCGAAAATATGCTGCGATTTATGACAAAAAACTTTCCGATATCACACCGGATGCCATGCATGCCATTATGCAAAATCCGTGGCCTGGAAATGTCAGAGAGCTTGAAAACGTCATGGAACGTGCGGTACTTCTAAGCGCTGGTCCACTTATTAATGAAGCTTCGCTGCCATTGCCTATCAGGCAAATGATGTCCTATAAAACCAAGCAGTTGGCACCGTTCAAAACCGTAATCAAGGCCGCGGGCCGGGAGGCGGAAATGAAAGCTATATTAAAGGCACTGGAAGAGACAAGCGGCAATAAGACAAGGGCCGCCAAGATTCTTGGAATAAGTCGAAGTTCATTATATAATAAAATATGCGCTCTTGGAATTGGGAAAGCATAAAAAGATACCAGTCATCATTATGAAACAATCATTGCTTGTCCATGAATCTCCCTCAATCGTTCGTACAGTTGCATCTTTCCTTTATAATTTTAAGTTAATATTTTGTATAATAAAAACAGGTTAACAGATATATACATAGATAAGTTAATTAACCATATGCATATCCTTTTGAACGGAATCCCCCACTACCGTGTCGGCCTGACTCATAAAATCATAATTTACTACTAATACAATAAGTTATCATTATGTTTTAAGCCAAAGAACAAAGAGCCTTGTTCTCCTGGGTATCAAGACCTATAAGCATAAAAAAAAGCGCTTCAAGGTTTTCACGGATTATCATACGATAGATGAATTTTTTGATCCTAAAGTGATCAAAAAATTTGGAGGGCTCATAAAAAAGAAACTTGGCGAAAAAGGGGCGTTATGTACAAATAGAATTTTTGCAAAGAAACAAAAACAAGGCAAGTTTTGAAGTTTGCTGAACAGAATAAAAACAAGGAGGGATAACAATGAAAGGGCTTAGGGTCTTAGTCGTTGACGATGAGGATGATTTTCGCGAAACATTTATAAAACGTCTTCAAAAGAGAGAACTTAATGTTACTGGTGCTGAAAGCGGGGAAAAGGCACTGGAGATTCTGGATAAACTAATTTTTGATGTGGTAATACTGGATGTCAAAATGCCGGGTATGGACGGTGTGGAAACTCTTCAGGAAATGAAAAGAATAAGGCCGCTCATGGAGGTGATTATGCTCACCGGCCACTCAACTGTAGAAACGGCCATTGATGGGCTGAAACTCGGCGCTTTTGATTACATCATGAAACCCGCAGATTTTGATGAGTTGCTGGAAAAGATGAGCCAGGCCTATGAGAAGAAAAAGGCCCATGAACAAAAAATTCAGGAGAGCAGGATCCGTGAGCTGCAAGCCCATCCTGGACGGGTCTTTGAACAGGTCAAGGAGAAATAGACTGCTTACGCTCTAGATATCCTGGTTGCGTTTTTTACGTTGAGGTAAAACACTGCAAGAAAACGGAGGGTTGTGATGGCAAGTAACGGAGAAAGAAAAGTAAAGGATCTGATGATCCCGCTTGAAGATTATGATAGTATCTCTTCAGATAAATCTGTCAGGGATGCTTATGAACTTATGGCTAAAACAGGGCACCACGCAATTCTGGTTCTGGATAAAAATAATGAACCAATAGGACAATTGTCTTATAGAGATGCCCTGATAGCACTGGAACCTAAATATACCCCGGGCAGGTGGGGCGATTCCTGGCTTACTCCTGAAGCATTTAAAAACTATCCTGTTTTTTATTACGAGGGTGAGTTTTCAGGACAATGCAAGGCACAATTGAAAAAATCGGTAAAAGAGATTATGTCTTCGTTTCCGGTCAGCATAGAGGAAGACGCCACACTGGCCGAAGCTGTTCACGTCATGGTGGCCAAAAATATAGGCCGGATGCCGGTAGTGTCGGGCGACAGGTTCAAGGGGATGATCAGGCTCGTGGAGATCTTTGATGAAATAAAAAAGGTTGTTTTGGCCCAATAAATGTTGATGTTGTGCATGAGCGAGGGTCTGTCATGAAATAACGTAACTACCCAGGTGGATAGGCTGAAGGCTGAAGACTGTTAGGAAAAAGCGCATTTTGAAGCCATGTTTGGTGCAAGAATCAGATG
>JAIVWD010000273.1:0-4903 GCA_049190315.1 Deltaproteobacteria bacterium
GATATAGCTGAACACCCTGCTTGCCCTGATATATTGGCGCTTGTTCCTGTTATCGGGCTATTTACTTCTTTTACAAGGGAAAGAGCTACAGGATGTTCCGGCATGCGTATGCCGATTTTGCCTGTACCTCCGGTAAGATTGCGGGAGATAGTGTTTTTTGCTTCAAATACAATTGTGATTTGTCCCGGCCAGAAATAGTCCATAATACATTTTGCAGTTGATGGAATATGTTTTACAAGTATATGCAGGTCATTTGTATCCTTTATCAGAACTGATATCGGTTTGTTGTATGGTCTTTGTTTTATCCTGAAAACCTTGTCAACAGCCTCTGGATTAAATGCATCTGCTCCAAGTCCATAAAGACATCTTGTCGGAAATAGAACTACACCGCCCTTTTTTATTGAGCCGGCTGCTTTCAGAATTAACTCCGGCTGGGGATTAAAAGGGTCTATCAGCAATTTTTGGCTGGACACTATATTTGACCTTGAAGTTTGCCTGCTTTTTCTTCTACCTTTGCGGCCATTTCTTTTTTATAATTATCAAGCATTTTCTCCAGCCCGGCATCTGAAACAGCGAGTATCTGTGCTGCAAGTATTCCCGCATTTCTTGCTCCTGGTTTTCCTATAGCCACAGTTGCTACCGGTATGCCGGGAGGCATCTGAACGGTGGAAAGAAGAGAATCCAGGCCTTGCAAGGCAGAAGAATCTATTGGGACTCCAATAACGGGGAGAGAAGTATAAGCCGCGATAGCTCCTGCAAGATGCGCTGCATGTCCTGCACCTGCAATAATAACTTTAAGCCCTCGCTTTTGTGCTGATGATGCAAATTCATGTGCTTTTTCAGGGCTTCTGTGTGCAGATGCAACAGTCATTTCAAATGGAATATCGAATTTTTTTAGAGCAGCCACGGTTTCTTCCATAACTTTATAGTCTGAGTCGCTCCCCATCACAATTCCTACTTTCGGAGGTTGTTCTATTCTTTTTAATGCCTTCTGTCCAATATCTTTGCGATAATATACTCCGCCCCATGTTATTTTGGAAACAGCCGAATACGCCTTTGATATGGCTTTTTTGACGGAATTTCCTAAAGCGGTAACTCCCAGGACACGACCTCCGTTTGTAACTATCGTTTTTCCTTTTTTATCAGTGCCTGCATGAAAAACGACAACATCTTTCATTCTTTTTACGTCTTTAAGCCCTGAAATCGGTATGCCCTTCTTGTATGAACCAGGATATCCTTTGGATGCCATGACTACACAGACTGTAGCCCTGTCATCAATTTCAAGTTTACATTTATCCAGCGTTCCTTCAATTGTTGCCTCCATTATCGGAACAATGTCGTTTTTAATCCGCATTAAAAGAGGTTGAGTCTCAGGATCTCCAAAACGTGCATTGAATTCAAGAACCTTTATCCGGTCTTTATCTATCATAAGTCCGGCATACAATACACCTTTGTAAGGCCGGCCTTCACTTGCCATTGCCTGGATAGTCGGCATCATAACTTCTTCCATAATTTTTTTATGCATATACCGGTCTATTATTGGAGCAGAAGAATATGCGCCCATTCCTCCTGTATTTGGACCCTGGTCGTTGTCGTATATTGCTTTGTGATCCTGTGAGGAGGGAAGGGGAAGCAGATTTTTGCCGTCTGTAAAGGCAAGGAAAGAAGCCTCTTCACCGGTAAGGCATTCCTCAACGACAACCTTATTCCCGGCGTCACCGAAAGCCCGCTTTTTTATTATAAGTTTAAGAGCGTCAATTGCTTTTGAAACGGTTTCGCAGACAATTACTCCTTTGCCGGCTGCAAGTCCATCTGCTTTTACAACAACAGGAGCACCTGTTTTGCGTATATAGTCTTCCGCTTTTTTATAACTGGTAAATGTCTTGCCGGCAGCAGTATTAATCCCGTATTTATTCATCAAGTCTTTTGCAAAGGATTTGCTGGATTCTATCTCCACAGCTTTTTGATTTGCGCCGAATACTTTTAAACCCTCTTTTTCAAAAATATCAACAATGCCGTTACATAGAGGATCTTCGGGTCCTACTATGGTCAGATCTATTTTTTCTTTTTTGGCAAATTCAAGGAGTTTGTTGATATCTCCGGAATTGATCGGCAAACAGGTTGCCAGGTCAGCGATTCCTGCATTTCCCGGTGCACAATATATCTTTTTTACTTTTGGACTTTGAGCAATTTTCCAGACAAGGGCATGTTCCCTGCCGCCGCCGCCGATTATCAGGACTTTCATAAAAATCTCCTTTTTTGGAATAGGTCAGCCACAAAGACACTAAGACACCAAGATTATAATATAATTCTCTTAAAATTCATAATTTGGGAATTTAGAGATTTAGGAATTCCGAATTGAAGGATGTTTTTACTTTTAATTCCTCAATCCCTAAATTCGCAATTCCCCAATTTATCAGTCATATCCCCCTTTTGTGTCTTTGTGCCTTAGTGGCTGAACTGTTACAAAGTTTCTTTTATTGCAAGGTTCTTCAGCTCATACAAAACATCGGTAACTTTCACGCCTTGAGGGCAATGCTCCTGGCATTGATAACAGGTTACGCAATCCCACAGCATTTTTGAACCAAAAGCCAGATCTTTCAAGCCAAGTCCGACAGAACGCATGATTTGATGCGGCAGCAGGCCAAGAGCCTCTTGCGGATTTTCATAATTTCCCACTACCGGACACACTGTGCTGCAGTTCTGGCAGGAAAAGCAATATGAATAGGTAGTTGCCTGAGAAGCCGAATCCACACAAGCCAGCCCTACTTTTTCCTTAAATTCTTTATTAACTGGAGTTAAAGAAATTACTTTATCAGGATTTTTCATTAACTCGCATTTGTCTGTAATAGCATCCTTTGTCAGACTCGCAGGATTTGAATAATTTTTTGAATCCAGCTTTTGTTGATTCAAACCGCGATAAAAAGAAAAAGGTGAAAGCACAAGTGGTATTGGGTTGCCTTTTTGAATGAGATCTTCCCTTACGTTAAACCACAATTCTCTGAGATTTATACCAACAGGACATACCACTGTGCAGCGGTCACAATTGGTGCATAGATAAATTCCTTCCTGAATGGCTTTAATCTCATTTTCTTTTAAATCCTTGCCCGAGGCATAGGTTTTTAGAAATACCAGTTTTTCTGAAGGGAGAATATTTAAATTGCCTATTTTATCAAAGGCCACTGCGACCGAACATGTAAGGCTGCAAGTTCCGCAGTGTGTACATGCATCAAGTTCCATCGCCTGTCTGGTTGCAATATTTGCAGGAAGCGATTTGTCTTTATCCATTACAGCGTTTGCAAGCAGGCTTACAGGACTGGCGATGAAATGGAACATCTTGCTGAAAGGCAGATAAGCAAGGCCGATAAAGCATGCAAGGAAATGAATATACCATAAAAGCGTTGTTACTCCCGACCTGTCCAGCGATAAAGCAACAGGGCTTAAAATCCTGGAGACCGGATAACCGGTAAACGCCCATTTGGGTGAGGAATGGCACTCAGCACAGTTAATATTATGTAATTCTTTAGAGAGGGGGATAATCGCAGGATCAATAGGTCCTTTAACATTCGGGGAAACCAGACCAAAATCCTTAACCCATAATTTTTCAAGCGCCAGTATTTCTCCCTCATCATCAAGGCCGGAATAATTTTCCACCATATTCTGGAATTCAGTATATGATGTTATTTTTATACCTTCCAGAAGAATACCTGAAATCATAATAACAGCCAGAATAATGATGGCATAGTAGTCCATGGGGCTGGTTTTGAGGCGGGGTACTTTCAGAATAAAGCGCCGGTAAACCGCGATCATCAGGCCGGCTAAAACCATAATACCGAAAAAATCCCTGAGAAATAAAAACGGGTTTACAGTAGAATAATATTCTTTAAAAAGAGGTGCGGTTATAAAAGAGTCAAAGGCATGCATCAGGAGCAGCATCATGAATCCGGTAAATATCAGCATATGCATAATCCACCGGAGGAAGTCTTCTTTCAGAATTCTTCTCTGAAGAATAACATCTATTATGAAAACCTTGATAAGAATAAGGATTTTTGGGCTGAATATAACTCCCAGTATGCCCTTTGCTGCTGCTGATATTCTTTCAGATGTCGTAAAATTTTGAGATGCAATGCCTATTTTTCGCGAGAACCAGGTGGAAACCTTGTAGATCAGGCCAAGAAGAAAGACAAAAAGAGAGATATAAAGAAGAACAGTAAACAACATGCAGTTACCCTCCAAAATTAACCCGTATTTCTCATGAACAACTCATAATCCATTATGTTATAAGTTGTTCATGAGAAATTCGGGTTAGTCGGTATTAACCACCATCTCAACTTAGGTTGAATTAAAAAGTCCGCGGTTATTAAATTATTTAGTGACTACTCACGTAGTCAGGCTGAAGCTGTTTAGACTGAAGGGGTCAGAAGAGCACGATTGCCGTACTTTAGCGAAAACATCTGATTCTTGAACCAAACATGGCTTCAAAATGCGCTTTTCCCTAACAGTCTTCAGCCTATCCACCTGAGTAGTTACATTATTTATTTTAAAAATGCACCGGGAAGAAAATAAAATCTTATATACCAGATATTCAAAATTATACAAGACCTTGACAATAAAGCATAGTACAAGGCCTCAGCAACATAACAGCAAAATACATGCCATAAAGTAATAATAAAAAATTCTATTATTTCAAGAAGATAAATATATAGTCAACAAAAGGAAAAATAGAGAGTTACAATTTTGTATAAAATTTAATGAATTAATTACAAGGTTGTAACTTTAACGGTTTCAAATGTAGACCCCCCTTTCCTCTTGTCAACTTTTTCCCAATTCAATTGCCCCCAAATAATACCTAAATTGAGCGATTTTTTACTCGACCTGCACCAATCTCTTGCGCATCAAGGAC
>JAIVWD010000274.1:0-4868 GCA_049190315.1 Deltaproteobacteria bacterium
AGCAAAATCACTATGGGTAGAGCAAGCAGAAGTTAGGTGAGAATCGTTTAATGGCTCTGTTTTTGAACGCCCAGGGCCGTGCTGAGTTCCCTGTACAAATTCTTTGCCTCCTGATGAATAGGAGAGCTTTTCAAACCTTTGATGTTGGCTGTGCGGGTGAAAAAGGTCTCCAGTACCTGTCGAGCGGCTTCCAGTTGACCGGCCATACGGTAAAGAAGAGCCAGGCCGTAATAGGCGTTTGGGACATCCTGGATCTTTATCGCCTTCTTGAAAAGGATCTCAGCTTTCTGAAATTCCTCCTTCTCCATCATCAGGCCCGCATAGTTGGTCATAACCATGGCATCTTCTGGATGGTGCTCAAGGCATTTCTCGTAATAGAAGGCCGCCACATCCAGGTTGTTTTCGTTGCGCGCATAGATATTGCCCAACATGACGCAGCTCCAGGCGTCCTTCGGGTCGATCTGCAAACATTCGTGCAGGTGCTGCTTCGCCTTCTCCAGATTGTTCTGTTCCAGGTAAACCTTAGCCATATTTCGGCGGGCGTCTATGTTTTCCGGGATGACGGCCAGGACCTCCTGAAAAAGCTTCAACGCATTCGGGAAACGGCCCTGTCCGGCCTCTTCAATACCCTTTTTCAACGACTTCATGGCGGACTTGAATTTTTCCGGCGTTGCGTCCCGGAATTTGATCTCTACCATGCTGTCCTTTATGGCAATGTCCATAACCTCGGTAATGACGCCGTAGATCCTCTTTACTCGTTCGATCACATCCTTTTCGGAAAATGATGACGGATCGAACCGTTTGCCGGGCGCGAGCATAATGTCTTTCAGGGGAATGGATAATTTCATTAGGTATCCTTGATAATTTTCATCGATTGGCTCTTTACGGGCTCGTTATTCGCCAGGCCATGTAAATTGCTTTGAACTGCAACAGCGAGCGCATTCCCTGCAGTTTGTTGCAGGATTCTTCAATTGTTTCAGCATTTTTCCTGTTTTTCCATGACGTTGCCGACATTATAAAAGGCGTGCAGGAAAAAGCAAGGCGAAACTTCTGCAACAATACGGCAAGGAGACCGTGAACCTCTGGAAGCACATAGAAAAGACTGAAGGCATCTGCACTTTCAACGAGGCTGTCCTTGACATTCTGCACCTGCGCGAATTCCACAAACAAATGGACGAAACCGTCCTGAAAGCTTACGACTGGGAGGATATAGACCTCGCACACAATTTTTACAAGGTTGACTACCTGCCCGAGAACGACCGTGTACGATACACAATTTCACCAGATACCAGGAAAGAAGCCCTAAAGCGCCTGCTAAAACTAAACCACGAAATCCACGAACAGGAAGTTAAAGCTGGCCTGCACACAAAAGGAAAAACCAAAAAGAAACAAAAAGCCGATGCACCAGGACAGATGAAGTTGTTTTAAAAAAACGCATAAAAAAGGGGGCTCCTTCCGTCGAGGGACCGGTTGAGTTGCCGAGAAAGGAAGATATATCGTTGAAACGGAAGGCCGCACGGATTTACTTATGGCCATTTACGGCCCAGACAGTGAAACAAAGCTGATTGCGCGTGATGACGACAGCGGTGGGCTGGAATGCAAAAATTGTCGCAGACCTTTCACCTGGTACGTACTATGTCAGCGTTGAACATTACAACAGTCAAAGGGGAACAGGTGCATACAGTATTAAAATGGTGAAGTAATAGAAATATTCTTGGCAAGAAGGTTCCAGAACGAAAGGGGGAAGCCGCAAATCGAGCTTACAAGCGTCGAACAACTTTCGGATCTGTCACCCGGTGTGTAAGTATGCCCGGTCCGATGAGGTCGGGTTTGGTAATCATAGAAAGGAATTTACATGGTCATGTGCTTTTTGAACAGCTTCTTTAATTTCTTTTGATTGCGGCAGAGTTTCTTCGAGCTTTTCTATATATCTTCTGTTTTGAACAGTCTGGAAAGAGGGAACAAAATTAAGATCGAACACCCAGCTTATTTGTAATAATTTAAAGTCATTAAGAGTTTTTAAATCCTGCATTCTAACGAATCTGCGCTGATTAAGGCTTTCTATAACCCTTTGTGAATATATCGGCTCATCTGGCAGGCCCAGCTCAACTGCCGAGCTATGATTTTTTTCACGTTCGTTACAGTAGTCAATAAATAATTTCCAGATGTCCAGTTTATCAGCATCTCGAATAAGTCGCATAAAAAACAGAGTGTTATCATCTTCATTTGCAGGGAGGACGGCTGCGTTGTGATATGCTATAGCTCTTGTGATTAAACGTTTTTCAGCAGTTGTGCATGCGGAAAGAACTCCGTGTATAGCCATCTGTCGCAAACCAAGCCTGGCGTGGTTTTCAGAAACAAAGTCATTGAATGTATGATATTTTGCATACTGCTTAAACCTTCCGATGTCGTGAAATAAAGCAATTGTCTCGGCCAAAACCATATCTTGATCTGAAAGACCCAGCTCTTTGCCAAGAATGGCCATATTGCGGCACACACGAATTGTATGTTCTTCTTTTAGCCTGATGGGGTGGTTGCAATCAGGATCATCAGAATAGAAATTAGATACATATTCTGTAAACCATGTTTTCAGGTAGTTAAGGTCATCTCTATTCATAAATATTTTCTTTCTATAAAATTAGCCAGTTTATCAATTTCTTCCAGGCCGAATCTCGGAACTTTATGTCCTGTATCTGCATCTGTAACAACTGCTATGAGTTTGCTATCGTCTAAACAAAGAGGCTCTTTTCCGCTTGCTTTACGAACGATCTCAATTTTAGGTATATTTTCTTTATTAAAGCCTTCGGCTATAATAAGATCAACGCCATTGAAGTATTTTTTGAGGCAGTCGAGTGATTCACAATCATTATCCTTTATCATGGCGATTTTATCTGTGGATGCAATAACTACAATATCTGCACCTGCTTTTCTGTGGCGCCAACTGTCTTTTCCTTTTTTGTCGATATCAAATCTCTGACAGGAGTGTTTTATACTTCCTATTCTGTATCCGCGCTTTTTAAGTTCAGGAATAAGTTTTTCTATTAATGTAGTTTTGCCTGATTCAGATTTTCCTACAATACAGATAATCGGAGTTTTTTTTATCATATTTTTTTCACCACAAAAAGCGCTAACTTCTCAAAAAGTTCGGCTAAAGATAAAAAAGACGAGTCTTGTATCATGTAATTTGCCCGGATTTATTGAGAAGTTACCTCACCGAGCCCTAAGTTCATATTTTTTATTAAGATTTGTGTCAAGTGGATAGTCACCTGAATTTAGCGATTTTTTACTCGATCTGCCCCTCAGCAAACTTCGCGAAATTAAACTCAACGTAACATTTTAGCCTTATGGGCTACCAGGCAGCAATACTGCGCAGTTTTTTAATGGCCTAAGAAACGAATTGTCAAGGCTTGTTCCTGAAAGTTTTATGGATTTATACAACGATGAGAGGCTGACCCATATTACAAGATATATCAAGCCAATTGGTATCCGGGCACAAAGAGCGTCCGTAAATTTTGAAAAAGATGAGTTAAAAGCAAAAAAACTTAAAATTTATGTTGACAGACTTAATGAAATGTTAAAAAAGCTTTCTTCTTTTGTATCGGAAGAAAAAAAGCAGGCAATTGAGGAATACTTCTGGCTGATCGAGGAATACAAAGTATCGCTTTTTGCTCAGGAACTTAAGACCGCCTTTCCTGTTTCCGAAAAAAAGCTTGATAAAAAGTTAAAAGAGATTGAAAGAATGGTTTAAGCGGTATTTCTTACCGGTTAATAGAGGTAAAATTTAATGGGGAAAAACATCGGATTTGTTTCAACCCGCTTTGCTGGAACAGATGGAGTTACATTAGAATCGAGCAAGTGGGCGCAGGTTATAAGAAAAAGCGGACATTCCTGTTTCTGGTTTGCCGGCGAGCTTGACAGAAATCCTCAAAACAGCTTTCTGGTCCCTGAAGCCTTCTTTAAGTATAAAGAAAACAATTGGATCAATGACCGGATTGTTGGTAAAAAAGGAAGGAGTCCCGATGTAACTGAAGCAATCCATTTCTTAAGATCCTATTTGAAAGCAAAACTCTATGAATTCATAGAAAATTTTAAAATCGACATGCTGATAGCCGAAAATGCTTTAACCATTCCCATGCATGTCCCTCTTGGATTAGCCTTAACAGAAATTATTGCTGAAACTCAGATTCCGACTATTGCACACCATCATGATTTTTACTGGGAAAGAATGCGTTTTACAGTTAATGCTGTGAATGACTATATTCAAATGGCCTTTCCTCCTACTCTGCCCGATATTGAACATGTAGTAATTAATTCAGCAGCCAAGGAAGAGCTGGCTCATCGTACCGGAATTTCGTCAACAATTATTCCTAATGTGCTGGATTTTGAAAATCCACCATTTGTGGATGAAAAGCGCACAGAGGATTTCCGCAATTCAATTGGATTAAAGCCGGATGATGTTATGATTTTGCAGCCCTCCAGAGTCATTCAGCGAAAAGGAATTGAACACGCCATTGAACTTGTCCACGACTTGAAAGATCCACGCTATAAGCTCGTAATATCACACGAAACAGGAGATGAAGGATTTGAATATGCCGAATGGCTTATAGAAAATGCAAAAGATCGAGGTGTAGATCTTCGCCTGTTTGATGCCGGTATAACTGATCCAGTTAACGATGGACTGAAAAATCCGAATCAATATTCGCTCTGGGATATCTACCCCCATGCTGACTTTATCACCTACCCCAGTCTTTACGAAGGATTCGGCAATGCCTTTCTTGAAGCTATTTATTTCAGAAAACCCATGCTGGTAAACCGTTATGCCACATTTGTACGAGACATAGAGCCAAAAGGTTTTGATCTTATAGTTA
>JAIVWD010000275.1:0-4867 GCA_049190315.1 Deltaproteobacteria bacterium
TGTCGCAAAGATGACCGTCATTCCCGCGGAAGCGGGAATCCAGAAGCGCCGAAGTAGCCAGAAATGCTTGTCCTCGACCTGATCGGGGAATGGATTCCCACTCCCCGATCAGGTCGAGGACAGGCTTCGTGGGAATGACGAGTCCCTGATACGATATTTCACGCATGACACGACAATAGAATGTCTGAGTGGGATAAATAGCCTGACAGGTTTCTCTAACCCGCAGGCATTGGCATTACCAATTTCTTGTTTGGTTTTAAATCATTAGCCTGGACCGAATGATGCTTAGAGTCCAAGATTCTGGCTTTTTAAAGGATTTATTGAATGTATTACATAATGATAGATACATGTGTGTTGCTAGACATATCAACAAGAAGAAATGACCTGCCTGTTGTATCGGCTCTGGAAGAACTGACAAGTTCAGGGATGATTAGGTTGGTAATATCTGACCTTGTGATCGCCGAGTTTAACAGAAACAAAAAAGATGTTGCGGACAAGACGAGAAAGCGGCTATCCCATGAGTTCAAACAAGTAAGAAATGCTGTGAGTGAATTTGGCGGAGAGCAAAAAGAACAGGCAATAGAGGTTCTAAATGAGGTAAACAGTCGCCTTCCCTTATTGTCAGAAACAAACTATGCGACAATATCTAGAGTTGAAAAGTTAATCGAGACTTCTTTGCAAATTAAGGTCTCTGACAAGGCCAAGATCGCTGCCGTTGAAAGAGGGATAGACAAAAAAGCCCCATTCCATATAAACAAAAACTCGATAGCCGATGCTGTAATTATTGAGCAGTTCTCAGAGTTCGTTTCAGGTAATCAATCAGAAAATAATTTCTTCTTTTTTGTTACACACAACCACAATGACTTTTCATCAAAAGATCATCGCAAACCTCATGAAGATTTTTGTGATATTTTCCAGCAAAGCAACGTCCTTTACTTTAATAACACTCCATCGGCAATTGAAGTTATAGATGACGAAATCTTAGCCGACATCCAGTTCGAACACGATTTCACTGAAGAGACACGTGGACTTCGAGAGATTCTTTCTGCCATGGACGAATTGGTTGATAAGATCTGGTACAACAGACACTGTAACCGGAGTTACGGGATTGAAAATGGCGATATTCGTATCGTTCCCGATGGCACTCAGGAATACGGTAATGACGTTATACACGAAAGCATTTGGAAAGGGGCTCTAAATGCAGCTCAACGAGTCGAAGAGAAATATGACGATACTGGTCCATGGAGTGACTTCGAATGGGGAATGCTAAACGGTAAATTATCAGCACTCCGTTGGGCTCTCGGCGATGAATGGGATATGCTCGATACTTGAAGATAAATAGGTGTTCTATGGGCAGGTTCTACCTTTTGCCTGTTAATTGCTATCACTCTGAGTAACACGAAACATGTCAAGAAAAGACATTCAACTGTGGATCTGGCTCTCCACTGTGACGAACGGGGGACAAAGGGGGACGCTCTTAACTATTTAACTTGATAATATTAATTAGGCATGTTATTCGGTTTGTATGCCGAGAAAATCACGAATAGATGCTCCGGGAGCCCTTCACCACATCATTGCCAGGGGCATTGAGAGGAGTCGAATATTCGAGAACAATGCCGACAGGCAGAATTTTTTAGCTCGACTCGGAGCTATCCTGAAAGAAACCGGAACAGCTTGCTATGCCTGGGCACTGATCCCCAACCATTTTCACATCCTGCTCAGAACCGGCGCCCTTCCTATCTCCACAATCATGAGACGGCTTTTGACCGGTTATGCCCTTTGGTATAACCGCAGACACCAAAGACACGGACACCTCTTCCAAAACCGCTATAAGTCCATTCTGTGCCAGGAAGATAGCTACTTATTGGAACTGGTGCGTTACATTCATCTGAACCCGCTTCGAGCCGGACTTGTGCAGGACATAAAACAACTGGAACGGTATCCGTACTGCGGTCACAGCGTCTTGATGGCAAAAAGAAAAAACGACTGGCAGGATACGGACAAAGTACTGGGGATGTTTACTGACAAGTCTGGTCCTGCCAGACGTGCATACAGAGCGTTTGTTGAAAAAGGTATTACCCGGGGAAAACGATCTGATCTTACCGGAGGGGGCCTTGTTCGTAGCGCCGGAGGATGGGCGGCAGTAAAAGCGCTTAAAAAAGCAAAAATTTTTCAGAAAAGCGATGAGAGAATTTTAGGTGACGGCGATTTTGTGGAAAGAGTCCTTGCTAATGCCAACGAGGCAATGGAAAGAAAATACGATCTTGCATCCCGTGGCTTCACCTTAGATAAAGTGGCAGTTAGAGTGGCTGAGGTATTGGGTATGAAGCCAGAGGATATTTGGGCTGCCGGAAGGTATCGCCACATTGTCGAGGCCCGCGGCCTTTTATGCTACTGGGCGGTAAGAGAGCTGGGAATCACCATGTCATCTCTTGCCCGCAAACTAAAAATTTCAGTTCCGGCTGTCAGCAAATCAGCAATTCGAGGCAGGAAGCTGGCAAGGGATAGAAAATATATGCTGGTCAAATAAACATAAGTTAAAAAGTTAAGAGCGTCCCGAACTTTCCGACGTAGTCAGGCTGAAGCTGTTTAGACTGAAGGCTGAAGGGGTCAGAAGAGCACGATTGCCGTACTTTGGCGGAAACATCTGATTCTTGCATCAAACATGGCTTTTAATGCGTTTTTTCCTAACAGCCTTCAGCCTTCAGCCTATCCACCTGAGTACTTACTAATCCTTTAACAAAAGACTATACGCTTGTAAAGAAAAAAACACAAGGTGAAGTATAATTTTGACCAATTGAATACAATATGTGGTGTGTTGTTTTTACGAGCTTATAAAAAAATTGACTTTGTATATGGCAAGATGTGACAGCAAAATGTGCTGATTTCTATACAAGTTCATAACTTCTTAAAGTCAATAAGAATTTCATGCGATTGCCCTGATTTCATATCCCTGAAATTCCGATATAAGGATCGAAAAAAATGGATATTTTTCAAATTGATATGTTCTCTTTTTTATGTTTAACTACAAAAATTTATTTAGTCCTTTACCCTTTAAAGCTTTTGTTGCATAGAGGGGTGCGAAACTTGAGTTCCTTTTACAAAATGCTTGGGTATTTATGGTAATCCATTATTTGTTCCTAAAGATACATACAGATATGAACTAAACAGATGCCTTATCCTCCTTGAAAAGGAACTATGCTGTCTCACCTCGGAGGCGTACGGCTCTTTTAAACCTGGAATTGTGTAAATTCATGAAACAAAAATCAAAACGCATAATCATAAAAGACAAACACAAGCGCCTGCTTTCTCTTATAAAAGAAAACTGGCTCAAGCTGTTTCTTGCAATGGCATGTATGATGGTTATTGCCCTTGCAACCTCTGCTACAGCTTTTTTAGTAAAACCCGCTCTTGATGATATATTTTTCAATAAAGACATCAGGATGTTAACGCTGATTCCAGTCGTAGTTATTATTATATACCTTTTGCGGGGGCTTGGGATGTATGGACAGGCCTACCTTATGAATTATGTGGGAGAGAGCGTCATAAGGAGGCTTAGAAACAGTCTTTACGACCACATTCAGGATCTTCCGATCACCTTTTTTCATGAAGAAAAGACCGGAGCCCTCATGTCTCGTATCACAAATGATGTAGGTGTTATTAAAGGTATGGTATCCACCGCTGTAACAGGAGCATTAAAAGATACGTTTACCATAGCGGGCTTAACAATAGTTATATTTTACCGGGACTGGAAAATGGCTTTGTTCGCATTTATAGTTTTGCCGATTGCCTTTATCCCTGTTGTGAAATTTGGAAGGCGTGTGCGCAAAATCAGCACAGGTTGCCAGGAGGCGATAGCCGATTTGAGTTCGTTCCTGCATGAAACCTTTGCGGGCAACAAAATAGTCAAGGCATTCGGTATGGAGCCGTATGAAAAGAAACGTTTTCATAAAAAAACGCTCAATCTTTTTAAACTTGAGATGAAGGCGGTTATAGCCAAATCTCTTTCATCGCCAATCATGGAGTTTCTTGGAGGACTCGGAATAGCCTTTATTATATGGTATGGCGGTTCAAAAGTGATTTCCGGTGCATCAACACCGGGAACATTTTTTTCTTTTATGGCAGCAGTGCTTATGCTTTATGACCCCGTAAAAAAATTAAGCGGCCTGAATAATGCGATTCAGCAGGGACTTGCGGCTTCAGACAGGGTGTTTGACATCATAGACAGAAAAACGGAGATCGCAGAGGATGATAATCCTGTAGAAATCCAATCCAATCCCCACCGTGTAATCTTTGATAATGTTTTCTTTAAATATGATGAGGAAATGGTATTAAAAAATATCAGACTTGACGTCAAAGCCGGAGAGATACTGGCTTTAGTGGGAATGAGCGGGGGCGGGAAAACCTCCCTCGTTAATCTGATACCAAGATTTTACGATGTAAGTAGAGGGGCGATCCTTATTGACGGGATTGATATTCGAAAGGCATCAATATCATCGCTTCGCAAACAAATAGCAATAGTTACACAGGAGCCCATACTTTTTAATGATACCATCAGGGATAATATAGCTTATGGCAATCAAAATGCCTTGAATGAAGATATAGAAAGAGCTGCAAAAGCTGCGTATGCATATGATTTTATCCGGAATTTTCCTGACAAATTTGACACAAGAATCGGAGAACTTGGAAGTCGTCTTTCCGGCGGAGAAAAGCAGCGTATATGCATAGCACGCGCTCTTTTAAAGGATGCTCCGATATTAATACTTGATGAAGCGACTTCTTCTCTGGATACTGAATCCGAGATACTGGTTCAAAAAGCGCTCGAAAATCTTATGAAGGGAAGAACTACATTTGTTATCGCTCACAG
>JAIVWD010000276.1:0-4845 GCA_049190315.1 Deltaproteobacteria bacterium
AGTTCGTCAAGCAATTGATTATCTTTTTTCGCCACTGGATAGACCCGGCCGGCATCCGCCCAGTTGTGAATCACATGGATTCTGTCCTCACTTTCCGGCAGTTTGTGAAGAATGATTCTCTTCATCGCTTCGGACAATACAATGATACCGCTTGCGTATTTGAAGGACAGCCTATTGACAAAATCAATAGCTCTATACAGTATCCCACCCTTTTTTATCATTCCGGTATGTGCGGGAAGCTCCGGCCAGAGATCGTGAATCAGGACTACATATCTCTGCCCTCTGAGCTTAGCAGCAATGAAACCCAGAAACGGCAGAAGGGCAGGGTTGGTGTTGAAAACCAAAAGGTCATTCTTGCCGGTAGAAAACATCGTGGGAAGCATGCTCAAAAAACAACTCATACTGTTTAATACCCTGCCCACGATCTTGTTCTTATCAAAAAGAAATGACCAGACTCTTCTAATAGAAACCCCATTATGGCATTCAACTCTCGGACATTTTCCCAAATCGACCGATCCCCCAATTTTTATCCGTGTAATCTGCGTAACCTGCCCGCTCGTGCCTCGCAGTGGCAGGCGGGTCTGCGGATCTGAATTCTTTATATAAGTCGGTTGAGCACACACCACCTCGGCATCCAGCCCATAAGCCGCCAGATCCTCAACCAGATCAGTCATTATAATGGCTGTTGTGGTCATATCAGGATAATAAAGCTGAGTAAAAAAGACTATGTGGTTGGTGTTCATTACAAAGGAAGATTTTTTTGACACAAGTCGCTAAGGGCGACACACAGATTACACGGCTTACTTTTTTATTTTACTTTGTCCTAAACAACACTGTTAATCCGTGAAATCCGTGTCTAATATTTTTTTGTCAAGAGCGCAGGCGACTCATGGTCTTTTCCTGGCTACATGTCAAGTTATTTACTTATTTATGGACCCGAACTTTCGACAACGGTAGGTTGGATTCAATCGCCGGATAACTCCCTGGCCTTGCGAACAGCTTTTAGATAAACTTCTTCTTTGAGATAGAATCCAGACTGAAGAATATCCTCGAGGGTAGACAGAAATTGATCAAAGTTAAGCAAGTGATTTTTGACAGCCTTCAAGATTAACCACAGTGTGCCGATAGGTCTGAGACCTGCCATTTCAGAAGCGGCCCTGGCCTTGGCATCATCCATGAGTACTGTTTCAATCCCCTTTTCCCTGGCCAGAGAGATAACCTCTACCTCACCAGGGTGGATTGTGATCTCAACAGGATAGATAATCTTGATACCTTGAACTATCATCCAACCCTGAGCGATAGCTCTTTCTACACGATAGGCATCTTTTTCTCCCAGACGTTTACCCTCAACAACTACTTCCCTGTAGACAGCTTCGGGGATAAATACCTGATTGACCATGCTTTGGAGAAGGCTCAGTTGATTTGCCTTAGCTAAATAAATGAGTGGCGTGGCGTTGGAAACGACCTTATCCATTGAGCGCCCTCAAATCCTTTTTGAATTCTTTCAAGTCATATGAAGTATGGATGTGCTCACGTTTTACTTCCTGAATCATTTCCCAGAGCGACAGATTGCAGGTCTGAGCTGCCTCCCAGAGCGTTGTTATACCTTTCCTATAGTTTTCCAGAGAATCACGTACAGTATACTCTTTTAAGGCACAGAGAAAAAATGATCGCAACAGCGCCGAGCGATCAATACCTTTTCGCGCGGCCATTTCATCGATTTTTTTAACATACCCTTCGTCTAAACGCGTAGTTACAGTCTTAGCCATGTTTTTCACCTCGTTCCTATAGTCTGTATGCAATTGCATTGATTACATACAGGCTATCTGCTAACTCCCGCCAAGTCAAGTGAAAAAGCTTCCTATTTAACCCTAACCCGGGCAACCATCCATTTTAAATCCGTGTCCAAAATTCTTAAATCTTTCGTGCCTCAACAACCAAACAATCCCCACGTTCAGTCAAATTCCCCACCCACAAAAGAGGAAAGAGAATAAACCTGCAGAAGATCATCAAGCAGGCGACCAATAGCGGCGATCGAAGATGACGGGTCTTGCGACCCCGCCTGGCAGAAATTGCCGCCACAATTGACTGCGACATCCAGTGGCTCGGGGTTGCATATTTAAGCTTCGTAATTTCGAAACCGGAGCGTTGTAGAAGCTGACCTAATGTTTTGCTGGAGAAATGGAACAAATGAAAAGGTACATGCCAGTTAATCCAGGAGCGTCCGAATAGCTTTCTCAGCCAGCTCTGGCTATTGGGGCAACTGATCCATACATGTCCACCTGGTTTCAATACTCGATGAATATTTTTCAGCATTTCTTTTGAATTTGGCGCGTGCTCAAACACATTTGAGAGTACAACGATGTCAAAAGGCTTTTCTGGTTGGAACTCTTCGAGGGTTTGAGTATAGACAGTAAATTCTGCCATGCGGGCATCTTGAGCGGCTTTTTCGTTTAACTCTAAACCTTCGGGATCAAATCCGTTTCGCTGGTAGATCGCCAGCCCGCGCCCCTCATTACAGCCAATGTCCAGCAGCCGTCCTTGCCCACGGCGTGAATGGAAGGATGCGTCACCATCAATAGTCATCCAAAAACGGTAGGCAAACGAGTTAAGAAAAACATCTCGAACTTTGGTATAAATTGTTCCTTTTTCTCCACCGAAATTGTAGTACGTCTCATAAAGTTTTTTTAGCTGCTCTGTGTCTGGCACTGGAATTGTTTGAAGCACGCCGCAATGATCGCATTTTGCTATGTAGTATTCCCCCGGACTTCCAAAATGGTTATCGGTCAGACCGCGGAGTTCTTCATACATCGAATGTCCGCATAGGAAACAATCAGGTTGTTTATCTTGGGTCATCTTCCTCGTAGCCTCCACACTGGAGAAGTTCCATGTCCTTCTTAATCCCCGTATACTTTTCAGGTAGTTTCTCAATCAGTCTCAGTTGATATGGCAGGCATCTGAAAACTTTGAATTCCCAAAAAGACCAGAATTTTTTCCTTGTACTTTGGATTGGCGATGTGCTCGACGCTACACGTTTGATTTGAGATTTGGAAAGAGCCGGACCGCCCAATGATGGCAAAAAGGTAAGCTACTTCTTGTACCATCTGTGAAGGATGCCATTTTATCTTTCTAAAGTTTGGGTAGCGTTGTCAATAGGAGACCTAATAAATTGACCGCCATTTTAGGTTTTTTTCAATTATTTTTGCTCCGCCTCATTTTTTGTAATTTGTCAAGACCGACCCAATATTAATCCAAAATCAGGGATAACAGTACAAGCATGAAAACGATAACCGATAGCAGTCGCCCTTGCCACAGAATAGCGAAAAAGATTGTCTATGCTACGAGAAATTTAGGGTTTCTTCGTTTCGCAACCCGGCTAATCAAATGTTGTGGATGTCCACTTTGCTACTCAAATCCCACAGACGAAGCTCCTTTCACTCCTGCTATGCATCAAAACCGTTGTAGTAATAGGCCAATCGGACCTTGGTTACGTTGAGCGCTCCGGCCTTGCTCCACTTACTCACGTTTACCCTCATATTCACTGTCCGCATAACCCGCTCCACTTTACTTGTTGTCTTGCCGTTCAGTCTTTTTTCGAGCGCCGTAAACATGTCAGGCCGGGCATTTTCAAGGTATGAGACTGTGCGGATATATCCGTTCTTTCGGCAATACCTGACTATCTCTTCCAAGCGATTCCTCTTAGATTCAACCATCGTCTCGATTGTTTGCTGGCAATCGACAAATGGTCGTATCGCACATATCTCCATAAGCTCTGCAATCACGTACAACCATTCAGTACTCTTGCGTTTTACAGCATCCTGCCACAAGACATATTTCGCCTGATGAGGGATATGCCACAAACAACGCTGAAAGATTATTTTGACCTTATCTTTCACGCTATCCAGAATGGCTGTGTCGCCGTCTGTGAGCAATAGAAACTGACTGAATCTCTTGAACACCTCAATACTATTCTGAAAAAGCTTGTCCCACGAACCGTTGTAATTCCCGAGATCAAGGCCTGCCACCCGAACGCCACCACCCTGCTTATACTGCACGAATACCTTAAGTTCCTTCCCGCGTTTTGCGATCCCCTTAATGCCGATACCCGTGCCGTCCGCTTCTCCATGGGGAAGTTCTTTGGCGTCCAACTTAAAGTCTATTTCAGATGCCGTCTTTTGAACAGCGCTCCAGATTGTCATCTTATCCACGGCCCAACCGAACATATCTCCGATCTTCTCCGCCACCCGAAAGGTCGTCAGGGACCCTAAAAGGCCAAGCTTGCGATAGATTTCGGGTGCAATCCTCTTCATCGGCTCCATCCCCAGCAGCTTCCTGGTTATATACATTTTGCTTCCGCATAGCTTGCACTGTACCTGTAACTGTTGCAATTCCAGCCAGCGGTAAAATCCATGGATCTTCGTTTTCTTGCCATGCCGTGTCTTCCATATGAAAGCTGCTTCATTGCCGCACTTGCAGGCAAAAGGCTTTTTCTTGAGAGCCATCGCATATTCACCAAAGCCAACAAGTACTTTCTGAAAAAAATCCATCAACAACTGCGGCAAAAGTACAGCAAAGCCGGCAAGTATCGTGGAAATACGGCTGTCTTTTAAATGCACCTTAAATTGACAATCAAAATCAATGGTGATACCTTTGCTCTGTGGGGTAATTCCCATATTGCCCTCCTTGTTTATGGTTGGTTTGCCAAAACTATCATTACCATAAAATGGAGGGCAATTTTCTACTATTTTATGCCATAGGTCTCTCTTTTTCTACGCTACCAAATTTTTATGTAAAATGGCAGAATACCTTAACTTTAGGCACTTTAATATACTTTAGCTCACTTTA
>JAIVWD010000277.1:0-4821 GCA_049190315.1 Deltaproteobacteria bacterium
TCTTTTTCGTCACACTAAACTGAAGTTCCCCGCAGAATTTCCCTAAAAAAAGCTAAAAAAGGCTATCATTGCAATGGGTTATATTGCTTAACATCTATTTTTGGATGCAATTTTGTAGTCATGTAAATGCATGATTATTTATAAAATATATCTTGACATTTAAGTCTAAAGTGATATTTATATAGTCATGTATATCGTTTCAGTCCCAAATCGTAATTCACCGCCAGCCATTTTGCTTCGAGAAAGCTATCGTGAAAATGGAAAGGTCAAAAACCGTACTTTGGCAAACCTTTCTAGTTTGCCGGCAAAGTCCGTTGAAATCCTGCGTCGTTCTCTCAAAGGCGAAAATCTCGTCTCGACGGAAGATGGCTTTAAGATTATTGAGGACGGCTCACCTGCCCATGGACATATAGATGCTGTAATGACAGCGATGAGAAAATTGGGTTTTTCAAGGCTTATTTCATCAAGAAGTTCACACCAGCGCAACCTGGTTGTTGCCATGGTTGCGGCACGCATCCTTGAACCTAAGTCAAAGGTGGCAACCACGCTCTGGTGGACTGACACAACCTTACCTGAAACATTGGGTATAGGTGGCGCTGATGAAGACGACCTTTACGAGGCCATGGACTGGTTACTTGAACGTCAGGATTGCATTGAGAAAAAATTAGCAGGACGCCATCTGGAAAATAATGGACTGGCTTTGTACGACCTGACCTCAAGTTATTTTGAAGGCGAGAAGTGTCCCCTTGCTGCCAGGGGACATAATCGTGACGGGAAGAAGGGCAAACTCCAGGTCAACTATGGCCTGTTAACCAACCGGCTTGGCATCCCTGTTGCGGTATCCATCTTCAAAGGCAATACAGGTGATCCAAAGACGCTTCTGCCACAGGTCACCAAAATACGAGACGAATTTGGTATCAAAGAATTTGTTCTGGTTGGAGATCGTGGGATGTTGACGCAAAAGCAAATCAATGTCATACGTGACATTGATGGTACAGACTGGATTGGCGCACTTCGTCCCGAGGCAATCAAGAAGCTTGTCAATAGCCATGCGGTTCAGATGGGACTTTTTGACGAACGGAACCTCTTTGAATTGAAACACCCTGATTTCCCTGGCGAACGACTAATCGCCTGTCGCAACGTGTATCTTGCTCGAAAGCGGGCAATCAAGCGAAAAAGCTTACTTGAAGCAACTGCAAGGGAACTCAACAAGGTCAGACAAATGGTCCTGCGAAAACGCTTACGCGGGAAGGAAGAGATTGGCACACGTGTTCACGGCATACTGAAGAAGTACAAGATAGGCAAGCATTTTATACCCGAAATCAATGAAGATGGATTTGACTACAAATTCGATGAGAAAGGGCTTGTTAAAGAAGTGGCAGCAAAAAGCAATGGAAATCGGAAGTTAATCAAAAAACGGCTTAAAAGAATCGACTGCCACATTGATTCAATTGCCAGGCAACTGGCCAAAGTGAGCCGCATGACCCAGAGAGGTCAACTGTATGGACAAGACAAAATTGGTGTTCGTATCGGCAAGGTTGTCAATAAATACAAAGTCGGCAAGCACTTCAAGCTTAATATTCGTGATAATGACTTCAGTTTTGAAGTTGATCAAAACAAGGTTCAGAAAGAGGCTGCTCTTGACGGTATTTATATCGTACGGACCAGCCTCCCTGCTGAACGGATGGATACAGATGAAACAGTTCGCAGTTATAAGCAGCTCAGCCGGGTTGAACAAGCATTTCGTTCCTTCAAGACTATAGATCTCATGGTTCGTCCGATTCGACATCGAACCGAAGACCGTGTTCGAGCGCACATTTTTCTCTGCATGCTCGCCTACTATGTACAATGGCATATGATGGAAGCATGGCGCCCTTTACTTTATGCCGACGAAGAACAAGAGGCCAAAGCCTCACGCGACCCTGTTGCACCAGCAAAACGTTCCAATTCTGCAATGCAGAAAGTGCATACCAAACGGCTTGATGATGGTTCACGAGTTCACTCCTTCCGCAGCCTTCTTGTCCACCTCAAAGCAATTGTTCGTGTGACTTGCCGCTGCCCCGGAGAGGAAAACGAATCTTCAACCTTTACAATGGACACCACACCTAATTCCAAACAACAAAAAGCATTCGATTTGCTTCAGACGATACATTTGTAGTCAGAGCGATCACACCAAGCTTTTAGATAACCCACTGTAACCACAGGATAGTTATACTCATTTAAAAAGGGAACTTCAGTTTAGAGGTTCGTGTCGCATTTCGAATAGATAAAAATACCGGCAAATCCACTTCGTTTACAACCGCAGCAGATGGATATGTTCATGAAAAATGGGCTGTTTTCAAAGATAAGGATAATAGGCGATTATATATTTCAGGATCATTGAATGAATCTCGCAGAGCATTGGTTTTGAACGCAGAAAATATTGATGTCCATGCGGACTGGTGGGGTGATATTGAAAAACAGAGAGCAGACGAGGCTGAACTTGTATTTGAAACAATATGGAACGATCAGTCTCCATATCTTCGTGTCATGACCCTGCCTGAAGCGGTAAGGCAGAAAATGATCCGGATTGGACAATCTGTAAAAATTCCAACAGAAATCGATGGCAGCGCCTTATTTAAAGCGGAGGTGGAACCGCCATCAGGCATTGAAAGACTGAAATTCGCGCTGATAAAAGACGGGCCTAAGCTGCCGCGAGGGCGATATGTGGGCATGGAAACTTCACCAGTTGAGCCCTGGCCCCACCAGGAAATCGTTGCGTTAAGACTTATTGAGACCTGGCCATACAGCTATTTGTTGTGTGATGAGGTTGGTCTGGGTAAAACCATTGAAGCCGGCCTTGCTTTTCGATCTTTATATTTATCCGGCTTAGCCAAACGAATTCTTGTTAGTCCCCCTGCAAGTTTAACTAAACAGTGGCACCGGGAGATGGCCACCAAGTTTTTCCTCCCATTTGCAAGGTCTCTTTCAGGTTCTGCAGTTAAACATGAATATATTTTTCCCTTTGAAGAAACAAAACCATCAAACAGCCTGCTGGAGCCTGATTTATGTATTGTATCTACAGGATTGATCAGTCGGAAAGATAGACACCCTGATATTCAGCAATCTGATTCATTTGATATTATTCTGATTGATGAAGCACATTATGCCCGAAGAAAAAATCCAAGGAACGGAACCCGTGTTCATCCCGGTTTTGGAAATTTATATAAGACAATAAGCAAACAGCTTAGAAAACGCACCAAATCATTGTGGCTGGCAACTGCAACGCCTATGCAAATTGACTGGATCGAAATCTTTGATCTTTTAAATTTGACCAATCGTGTAGGCGCCTTTCAATTGGACCCTTCTTTAACATGGGGATACTATGAGGCGTTAGGCGCTATCGTAAGAGGCCAGGAGATAAATGAAACCCAATGGGAACTGCTCAGGAGATCGATCAGAACCATAAACCAGCATGATCCGTTTTTAAAAAAATATCTTGAAGAAGCAGTCATTGATGGCCGAATAAAAACAACCACAAAACAGTGGATAGAAAGAGGACGGATACCCAGAGGATCAGACCGGAGAAACATCCAAAGGCTTATTTTTTCAGCAGCTCCTTTATCAAGGGTAATGCTCAGGCATACCAGGCCATTGCTGGAAATATACCGTAAAAAAGGACAACTCGGAGCTAATTTGGCGAAGCGTGAAATATTACCCGTCCCCCGAATCGTTTTTAATGAATTGGAAAAACAAGCATATAATGAGTTGGAAACCTACTGTAAAGAGTTGACATCACAGATTGCAGCAAATACCCCTGCCGGCAAACCAACGCAAAATTTAGGATTTTATTTAAGTTTTTTGAGATTGCGCTTTGCATCCAGTTTATATGCAATTCGTGAAACGGTTCGCAGACGCAAGGAACGTGTGGCCGCAGCATTAAATCATTTGTCCCTGCATGATGATGAAGTGGGTGATCTCCATGATCTTGAATCAATGGTTACGGGTGATGAAGATATTGATGATGATGTATTAAGGGCATTTTTAAAAAACCGCTCACTTAAAGACCTGGAGTGGGAAAAAAATAAATTAACCCAGATGTTTTACACACTTGAAGATTTATCTGAACCTCCATCCAAGTTTAAAGCCTTACTGAATGTCCTTGATAATAAAAACAGAAAATTGCCAGGTGGACGATTAAAACAGTTAGTCGTTTTCACAAGGTTTTATGACACCTTGCAGGATATAGTAAGCAGACTGAGAAGTATTGATAAATTGATGCTCATTGGCACCTATTCCGGAAAAGGAGGTCAATATGTTGACACTGTCACAAAACAGCTTCGAGGTATTGAACGGGAAGAAATCAAGCACCGGTTTATGAGGGAAGAAATTGATATCCTGATCTGTACGGACGCTGCTGCTGAAGGCCTAAACCTTCAAACAGCCGATCTTCTGATCAATTATGATCTGCCCTGGAATCCTATGAAGGTTGAACAACGCATTGGACGTATTGATCGTATCGGGCAACGATTTGATCGTATCTATGTATTGAATTTATGTTATGCCGACTCAGCGGAACAGATAGTATATGATCGTTTGTTGAAACGCTTGATTCAGGCAGGCAGCATTGTGGGAACTCAACAGATTTCAATGCTGCCCGTTCATCCGGATGAATTTAACGACCTTGCGGCAGGACTCCTCACCCCTGAAGAGTTGGAAAAAAGAGCAAAAGAAAGAATAGAACTGCAAAAAAGACGCACTGCCAGTATGGAAATTCCAGTAAATGATTTGTATGAGATTTATGTCAGATTACATAAGAAACGTTTAAACAACCCGCCCCCC
>JAIVWD010000278.1:0-4816 GCA_049190315.1 Deltaproteobacteria bacterium
TTGAATTATATTCAGTTGCTGTATCTATCTCCATATCCATCAAGGCATGATGCAATGGGCACATTACAAGAATGTCGATGTATAAATACGTCTGGATTACGTCCACTGTCATCTAATCGCGCCTATCTTCCGGTAAAATAAGTCCTTTTCTCTACAATCCTCCTTTGATATCCTAAAAAGAATCTACAAAATACAAATACAAGTCCATCAGATCAAACGGACGCTCATTGTGTATAATCAGAATGTAAAACTTGCACAAATCGTTTGAGTGTAACCAAAATAAAACATACCGTTAAAATTAATATTAAGCAATAAGATAAGATAGCTATAGACATTTGAAACGGTACATGTCATATTAATTTTCTAATAAATTAATCAACATTGGAGAATTAAAATGGTACATGTTGTCAAAGGCACCGTAGCTGCTCAAAGAAAACACTCTTCCGATATTGAACAATGTTTGGATAGTTGCAAAGAAAAGTTCAACCAAATATTATCTGGTGTTCTCAACGAAGGAAATCAGGATGCTCATAAGATGGAAGCATCTATTTACAAGCAATTGATGAAATTGGGGTTTATATTAATGCAGTTGTTCTTTTCTATCCATAATAAAGGTAATTATGGCAAAACAATAGAAACCGCACAAGGAATTGCCAAAAGAGGCAGAACAAGTGTAAAGTCATATTTTTCAATTTTTGGAAAGATGAAAGTGATCCGTTATATTTACCATATAGGCGATGTAGGTTTTGCGCCTTTAGATATTGTATTAAATCTGCCGGTACGTTGTTACTCATATTTTTTATCCGAGTTCGCTAATTTACTGAATATTAACGGAGCTTATGAAAATGCATCCGGACTTTTAAAGAAGTTTTTTGGCATAAAACTTTCAATTTCAGCTTTGGAAACTATTTCCAGTGAAAGTTCAGATAGTTATGAGGATTATTACGATCTAAAAAACAGACTTCCAAAGCTGGAAAGCGAAGAAGATTATACTGTAGTTAGCTTTGATGGCAAAGGCGTACCGATGATTAAGACAGAAGCAGCGAAAATCGTAGCAAGACAGGGTAAGGGAAAGAAAAAACAGAAGAAGAAAGAAGCGTTGGTGGGAGTTAAATATGATGTTAATGCTAATGTCCGAACTGCTGAAGAAGTTGCCGACAACCTGGTATATCCGGATAAAAAAGAAGATAAAAATGAAACCGGTAAACCAGCAAAAGCCCAAAACATCAGATATATAGCCAGCGTTGAGAAAACCAAGAAAAAAGTGATGAAGGAAATCCATGAAGAAGTAAAAAATGAAAACTTCAACAACAAGCCATTGGTTTGTGTAATGGCTGGAGCATTGCATTTGTGGAATTTGTTTAAAGATGTTTTTAAAGACATAGAAAATAAAGTTCTTATTTTAGATATTATTCATGTTCTGGAATATATTTGGATTATTGCTCATATAAAGCATAAAGAAGGAAGTGCTGAGGGCAAAAAGTATGTACATAAAAAGCTATTGCTCATACTGCAAGGAAAAGTCGCTTCATATATTATGGAGTTGCAGAGAGAAATGTTGAGCAAAGAGTGGAAAAAAACCCAAAGTGATAAATTTTTAAAAGTAATAACCTACTTGAAAAACCATAAAGAATATATGAAATATGATCAGTATCTATCCGAAGGTTATCCAATAGGTTCCGGTGTTGTTGAATCGGCCTGCAGTCACGTAGTTAAGGATAGAATGGAAATATCAGGTGCCCGGTGGGGAATTAACGGGTCAGATTCAATTCTGAAGTTACGTTCAGTGGCAAAAAGTAAGAACTGGGATGAATACTGGGAATTTTTCACAACACAGGCTAAGAACAATACATTTTTTCCTGATGAATATAATTTGATGAATGTACAGGAAAAAATGGCTGCTTAATTTTGGTTACACTCTTTCTTATTCTCCGGCTGAACTGCTCCGATCGAGGCACCAGACCCTAAAAACAGAACGACCTGTCCTTCTCTAATATGGTCCACTAGTATTTTGGGTATGTCCATTTCCTGCCCTCCATGAAAAAGACCACAAAACCCCACCTTTCAATACGAGCAATGGGGGGGCGATAGTCAGTTCATATTTTTCCCATTATGTTGCTTCATATTCGATTCAAGTAGTATTTTCCGTTGTTGAATTCGTTGAATTTTTTCCATTGACCTCACAATTATTCAACATAGCCAAACTACGCCCCTGAAATTCCCTCCGAATTGATTTCTTTAAGAAAAAGCTTCATATAGTACTGCCTGCATGAGCATTTCGCTGTCTTTTTTGGACTGGTTGAGTCTGGTTTCGAGTTCGTCGCAGAGGTGCATTAGTTGATCCACTTTGGCTACGATGCGTTTTTGTTCGGCAAGAGGTGGAAGAGGAAAAGGTGCTTTTAAAAATTGCGTATCATTAATTGCTGGGTATGCCATGCCGATCATCTTTGATTCAACATAATCAATCATGATTTTACTTCGTAAAAAATAGTATAAGTATTTATTATAAATATCTTTATATGGATTCAAAATAGCGAAAGCTGTGCTAACGATTGGTTCTGGCTCAAATTCTTTATCTACAATAGCAACATTCAGTAAATAAGGTCTTACTGTAGAATAAATGACTGTTTCTTTTTGGACAATCTTTCTCGCCCTTGATGGTGCTTCTGAAGGTTCAAGGATTTTAACCTGATTACTGATTGTTCCCTTTTCTTTGTCAATTGCAGTTACATCAATATAAGTAAATCTCTTGTCCGGTTTTTTTTGCCCCATATTGTAAGCAATATTTTTCATCCTCACCCACTCCCAACCTTGTGGTAATTCGTAGGGAATTTCATCTTCGGTAATGGGTGGCAGGGGTTTTTGTTTTTTTAGTTTTCCTTCGGTGATGAGTTTTTCTTTTTCGGTTTTGATGCGTTTCAGGAGTTCGCTGGCGGGTTCGTCGGTAGGATCCTGTTCCACAAGTTTTCCCTGGACGGCAAGTTGCAGGATCAGTTTACGCATCTTTACGGTGCTGTTCGGTGAATCCATCAGGAGATCGTAATTATCGAATAAAGTATCCAGCTTCATAGTTTTTCTTGCCTCACGCAAAGCCTCTAAGACGCCAAGTTTTAGACCCTATATCCTGTTTTATGTCTCCAACAATTTTATAAAGTCTTCTTTGCTGGGCAACTCGACTAAATATTTTGATACAAACAGTTGATTATCCAGTCCTGCCGTGGCGTATTCAACTTTCGTTTCTTCTTTATCAGTACAAAGGATTATGCCAACCGGTGGGTTATCCCCGGCATCCATAATATTTTCTTTAAAATAATTCAGATAAAAATTCATCTGTCCCACATCAGCATAGGAAAAGGCACGAACCTTCAAATCGATCAGGATATGGCATTTAATGATGCGGTGATAAAAAACAAGATCAACCCTGTCATGTTCATTTACTATGGTTATTCTTTTCTGACGAGCTTCAAAACAAAATCCATGACCAAGCTCAATCAAAAAATCCTGTATCTTGTTTAACAATGATGTTTCCAGATCATTTTCAGAATAGACCGGCAACTCTTTAAACCCTGTAAACTCCAGAACATACGGATCTTTGATGGTATCTTCTATGCTGACAACAGCTTGATTGTTCTGAACAGATTTCAGCAGAGCTTCCTTATCTTTTGAAAGACCGGTTCTTTCTAACAGCAAGGACTCTATCTGTCTTTTTAACTGCCGGGAACTCCAATTGCCTTTGATGGCCTGCTGTTCATAAAATATACGCTTTAAGGGTTCCTTTATCTTGATTAATTCGGTGAAATGCCGAAATGAGAAATGTTGTATTAATATTTGAGGGTCAAGAGATAAATCAAATTTTTGGACAGAATTGTCAGCCAGCGGCTGACCTTTTTGGTTCCCTAATTGGTCAGCCAGCGGCTGAATATTTTGAACTTTCAATTGGTCAGCCACTGGCTGACCAATTTGAGGATAGGTTAGATAAAACAGCCTGAAAAGCTTCAGGTTGGTAAAAGAGAGGCCTTTGAGCTTTTTCTTTTCAAGCTCTTCAGCGATGGTTTTTAGAAGCCGCTGCCCATATTTTGCTCTATCATCACCATTTTGTTCGAATTCAACTATATAAAAACCTATTAACCAGTTTCTAATAACGAGAAACTGATTGATCGAGGAAATCGCCTTTTTTTGCAGGCCTTGATTTGTTTGCTCAATTAAAGCGATTAATTGCTTAAATCTCATTATCAATATCTCTCATAGTCTCTCTTGCCTCACGCAGGCGCCAAGGTCTTAAAATTCCATTCTTTGTGCCTGCGTATTGACGTGAGTCTATTGTTTTAGCGCATTCATGAGTTCTTTCTTTAGCGAGTCACGGGTTTTCTCAATCTCCGTCAGTAACTTCTTATAATCCGCCAATAGTTTTTTGGGATCTCCGATATTATTTTCTGCCTGATGGGGATTTTTAATATCCAGATTGTAATTGCGTTTTTTAATCTCTTCGATTGATACCCTCCATGCATACTCATTTTCTACGCGGTCTTCCCACCATGCTTTTTCGAGATCGAATTCTTCAATGCGGATCGGTTTGGTCTTGTTATATGTTTTATAGCCTTCAGGCAGGGGATGCTCAAAATACCATATTTCTTTGGTCGGTTCTCCTTTGGTAAAGAAAAGAAGATTGGTGTTTATGCCCGTGTAAGGCGCGAAGACGCCGTTCGGCAGGCGTACAATTGTGTGGAGATTGCATTTTTCCAGCAGATCTTCTTTAATCCGTGTCTTGACGCCTTCACCGAAAAGAAAGCCGTCGGTAAAAACGATGCCTGCCCTG
>JAIVWD010000279.1:0-4818 GCA_049190315.1 Deltaproteobacteria bacterium
TGACCAGTTTTCCGGTGCTTCTCTCGGGACGGGGGACATCGTGGGCCATATTATGAACGATATCCCCCGCAATTATGATAGAGGCCTGTCGACTTATCAGGTCACTGTTTCCAAACCGGCCCACCACTGCTGAAAGGATGGTGTAGGCCAGTCCCGACTTTGCCCTGGTTATTTGCTCAATGTGTGAATTGATTTCATTGGCCCTTTGAATCAGGGCCTCATCATCCCCTGCGAGTCCGATTACTGAATAGGTCAAGAATTCTCGCAAAATAGAGGGTGATAGCCGGGCAAAGCCTTCAATCCTGCGATCCAGTCTCAAATATCTTCGCCCTATGGTCCGGATAGCCAGGTGTTTGGAGAGTTTGCAGCTACGCCACAGGAGAAGGAGGTCATTATCCATTGCCTTCGATATCTCAGCCCCGGTTAATGGTCCTTCCTCTTCCACAAGCCTTATAATTTCTTTTTCCATATGGGATTTTCAGGTGTAACAGTTCAGCTATCTTAGACAGGATAACAGGATTGACTTGATTTTTTTTCATCCTGTTGATCGCTTAGTTCAAATCCTTGACCTTACGTTTAATTTCAACTTTTCTTTCTCCAAAATTAAGAATCAGGCCCACAGGTTTTCCAGTAGCAACAAGATAGTTAACCAATTGGACTTCATGAGCTTTAATAATTCGCTTAACTGATTTCAGTTCTATAATGATAGCATCATTAACTATAATATCAGCTACGAATTCTCCTACGATTTCATCCTCATAGTAAACTGTAATAGGTTTTTGTGATTCTGTATTCAGACCTGATTTATGCAGTTCTATGAGTAAGCATTTTTCATATACACTTTCAAGAAAACCAAATCCCATTTTATTATAAACACGATAAGCACAGCCGATAATTGTCTCCGTCACTTCTTTATATTCCATATTACCTTCTCCAGGTTGTGATAAATGGTGGTTTTGATTAACTGGATTTATATCATGTCTATCCTGTTATCCTGTCAAAAAAATAATATTTAGAAATCCGGTATAAGCACCTTCCCAAGCTTCTCAATAAATCTGCTTTCCGGCACATCATTAAAGATACCAAATTCCGACCCTGAATTGCTGTCCACCCCTCTTATAAACACATAAAATACACCGCCGAAATTATTTTCATACCTGTAATTCGGCATTCGCCATCTTAAGTACTGATGAAGAGCAAGAGTATATATATAATACTGCAAATTATAATAATTAGACTTTATAGTTTCTCTTAATAAATCCCGTGCATAGTCTTTAATGCTTGTACCCAGAAAATTTGATTTCCAGTCAACAATATAAAATCTGCCATTATGCTGGAATATCGTATCAATATACCCTTTCATGAAGCCTTCTGAAGGCGAAAAATAAAGTTTTTCTATCTGCCTTGAAAAGCCGGAGGATATGTCAATACCGGCATTATCGCTGAAAACTTTTTTCAGCTTTAAAGGTGTAATATAATTTAAAGGAAAATAAAATTCCATTTCATTTATTCTTTTATCGCATTTAACAGAAGAGAGAATAACTTCTTCACCTTTACTTTCAAGAGACACTGAAAGAACATTTTTTATCATATTGCAGACAGTCTCCAGCCATGACTGTTCAAAGCCGTATTCTTTTAATTTGTCTTTTACCAGTTTTTCTTGATGCCCCGGATCTTTTGATGCAAAATCAAGATGTTCAAAAATATCATGAAAAAATATGCCTGCCCTTGCCCCTCTTGGAAAAGAAAATATATCTTCCCTCCCAAACGGTTCTTGAATAGACAGTTCTTTCTGAATAAAATGCCCGGCATGAGTACCAATATCCACTCTGGCTGAATCACGGTCAGGAAGTTCTTCATGCGCAAACTTGCCGGATATAAGCGATGAAAAACTTGAAATCCCCCATGCTGTATCTATCTTTCCTGAAAATTTCCGGCAAAAAAGGCAACCACAAGGGATTGCCCCTACGATATCATTTAATTGATGCTCTATATTATCATTATTAAAAGGCATAAGATTAAGCTCGATGCTTCCATCTGACTTGCTTACAAGTTCCTTTAAATCACTTAAAATTTCATGCTCTGTTTTGGACATAAATTTCTCTTTCAAAGACCCGACAATATCATCTTGATAATCAAATTTTTCGTCAAAGTTCTTGTAATGAAAAAGATAAGCCAGAGCAGATGTGCCGGCATTTTTTATGTTGCCCCATGCAAGATAGCATCTAATTTTCGCTCTTGTTAAAGCAACATAAAGCAGCCTTAAATTCTCCGCCAGAAGTTCATTTTGAGCAAGGATGATATTAGAGCTATCTCTATCATAGTTAAGATCGAATGTCGGCGTTCTGTTTTTATCTTTATCATGAAAGATAAACTCCTTGCCCTTTGCCGGCAGGGATCCACCCCACACAAAAGGACAAAAAACAATTCGGTATTCAAGTCCTTTGCATTTATGAATAGTCACAATCTTTACAGCATCTTCATCGCTTTCAAGGCGAAGCTGATATTCTTCCACCCTGTTTGAAGCAGAACTTATCTGTTCGGAAAGCCATTTTAAAAGACCGGTCATCCCTGGTTCTTTCTCAGCAGCTTCCCCGTGAAGTATTTCCGCCAGATGCAGAACATTTGTAAGCCGTCTCTGCCCATCCACAAATGAGAGAAGGCGGGTTCTGACCTTTTCCTTTACCATAAACAAGCGAAACATCCTGATAAAACCAAATCTATTCCATCGCTGATAGTATTCATTGAACTTGCCGATCTGTTTCTCCCACCAGAAAATATCAATATTTTCCGGATCAAGTTCTTCAGCGTGAACACCCATAATATCCGTGATTAGAGCGGCTCTAAGTAATCTGTCATTTCCCGGCTGTGAAATAGATGAGAGAATTCTTTCCATCTCCAGCGCTTCCTGTGACTCAAAAATGCTCTCATTACTATAAAGAACGGAATGTATGCTTCTTGCGGAAAGACTTTCTTTTATTATCCGTGCCTGTTCATTTGTTCGTACAAGCACGGCAATATCGCCTTCTCTAAAACAATCGTGTTCACAGCCATAACCGGATGATAAAAGCCGCACAATCTCGCCTGTAACAGCCTTGGCAATCATGAGCACAGCATCATTTCTGTCTATGGGTTTCTTGTTATCAGAGCCCACATACCACAATATTAATGGAGCAAAAGTGCTTTGCTCATCGGTTATGTCGGACTTTGCCGGCTTTGCCTTTTCAAAAGGAATTTCATCAAATATAAAAGGTTCATTTACACTGGAAAAAATGGTGTTTATCGCTTTTATAAGACGGGCTTCCGACCGCCAGTTCTCAGTCAGCGTATATTTAAATTCAGCACTGCCGGCAGCCTTCATGTATGAAAAAATATCAGCGCCTCTAAAGCTGTATATTGCCTGTTTGGGATCACCAATCATAAAAAGCATGCTGTCCTGTGGAGAAAAGATCCTTTTGAATATTTCATACTGAACCGGATCTGTATCCTGGAATTCATCAACAAGCGCTGCTTTATATCTCTTCCTTATGGCTTTCTCGAGTTCTTTTCCTCCTTTACTTTCAAGAGCCTCTTTAACCATTATGAGGAGATCATCAAAAAATTGTATGTTCTCAACTCTTTTTCTTTCAGAAAGCTCAGACTTTGCAAACCTGAAGAACTCGACTTTTAAGAAAACAAGGTACTTTTCCATCTCGGTTTCAAGTAAAGCAGCTTTTGAATAGAGCTCGTCGCATATATCAAAGAATTTGTGATCAGGAGGAGTTTGATTCTTTTTAACTGAATTTTTGAGTTTCGATGCTGTAAAATTTTCAAATCCTTTAAATAAAGGGAATCCAATGCCCTCAGGGTCAGCAAAACGATCCATATCCCCGGACATTGACATGATTTTCAGCTCTCTTTTAGTATAATCCGGATTTTGTTCATCAGGTTTCAGGGTTTTGTAAACATTGCCCTTAAGCGAAGGGTCTTTTAGCAGCTCTTCAACCTCTTTTTTTGAAACAGGCCACGAATCTTTAAGACTTTTAAGACAATCTCTGTAAGCGCCAAGGCTTTTTAAGGAAGGTTTTTTTAAATCAGGAATTATTTTTATTTCAGGGGATTTTATCTTTTCAAGTAAGTTTAAAAAATACTCGGGACCCGACAGCTTCTTAATAGAATAGGCTATAAATTCCAGAGGAAAATCATAAAAATGTCTTCTCCAGAAATCATCTGCAACCTCCTGGTTCAATTTTAACTGATCGGATAAAAGCTCTGTATCAAACAAACTTCCTGTTTCAAAAGCATTCTCCTGGAGTATTCTCTGGCAAAATCCGTGTATGGTAAAAATCGATGCTTTATCAAAATCTACAAGAGCATTTTCAATCAACTGAATGCAGAAAGCCGGATCTTCGGCCTTTTTTACAATATGATCTATAAAGCTGTCGTTACTTGAGCCGGTTAAAAACGCCTCTTTTGCCTGAAGCAATATATTGCGAATCTTTTCCTTCAGCTCAGCGGTCGCAGCCTTTGTAAAGGTTACCACCAGTATCTGATCAACCAGCAGCTCCTTTTCAAGAATCAGCCTTAAAAACAGCCCTGTAATCGCATATGTCTTTCCAGTGCCGGCACTTGCTTCAATAAGATTTATTCCTGACAGAGGAGTGTTTATAAGGTCAAAGTTATTCAAATTTTCGAACTCCAAATGAGTAACTACTCAGGTTGGTTAGGCTGAAGACTGAAGACTTTTAGGGAAAAGACTCCCAGAAGCCAATATTTTCTTAAAGTGGCCGGAAATTTTGTCCTAAACATAGAGAATAATTCTCAGGAATCATCTGATTC